>JAEOST010000699.1 GCA_016840245.1 Candidatus Thorarchaeota archaeon | reverse complement strand
CTCTGTTGCTCTTTTCCTCGGAGCCTAAATACTCCGTTCAGGGACTAACTCCTGTGTCTGGAGATACTATTCATTAGAGGAATAGCATTAGAATACTCATATAGTATATTACCAATTAATATATATGGGGTGATAATATGAGTATAGATTAACAGACGCCGGGGTAATGAATATGGCAACAAACAATCTATCCAACGTCAGACAGACCTCAAGCACATTCGCTAAGATACGAATGGCTGCTCTTGGGAAGGCAGTTGCAGAGGTCCGCAGAGAACGGTTCTCACTTGATGAGATGCTCCATAAGGGCAGAATCTCTGAATCAGATTACCAAAAATCATTGATGAAGCTGATTATTCGCGGAAACGAACTTCGCAATGAGAAAATAGTCCTTGAAGAGGTTCTAGAATAATCCTAATTTCTCTATCATCTCGTAATCACCGAGAGTGACGACCTTATTAGAAGACGTCATCACTTTTATTCATGGAGCAACCTAATCTCGTTCTTACCAGTAGGGACTCTTCCAGCAGGGTAATGCATTCATACTATGCTGAATTTGATTCAGAATCACTATGGGAACGAGTGAATGACGATTCTACCTATCTATTTGTAAGGACTCCTATGATGCTAGAGCTTGCCAGAAGAGGTGATCCTAAGATAATGGATCTCTGCGAGAGTCTTTTGAAATCTGGTGAGATTGAACAATGGTTTGTAGCCCTCAAGACATTGGCCTGTCTTGCCAACGAGCAAGCATGTCAGAGATTGATTGATTTGTACCAGGAGTCAAAACCACACAAGAGAAGCTATATAGTTAGTTATGCGGCTCAGACGGTTGGAAATCAGCATCAATCCGAATTTAAGAAAATGGTTCTAGCCTTTGCTGCAACAGGTACAGTTGATATTACAGGATGGACTGAAACCTCCATCAAGGCTCTTAGGTCTGTATGTAAACGGCTTGGAATAAAGGTCAAGTCGGTGAAAAAGCCACGACAAAAGTCACCAAAGGCTCCAGCAACATTAGATGAGGCCTCCTCCGAACTATTTGCTCCAATTCGATTGGGGGTTTGAGAAATTTTATCCACGATTAGTGAAAAACGCTCCTGTCGATAGACCTAAATCCAAGATACTTTGTCTTGTGGAAACTTGTGACCAAGATGAATAGTCTTTATGGACGCGACCTACTATGTACACAAGATTGGAGTGTTGAAGAACTTGAGCGTACACTCGATCTTGCTTTTGAGATGAAGGAGAAACGTTATGATCATCCATTGAACAACTGTCTGGATCGTCGGACGTTCTTCATGTTCTTTTACAATCCTAGTGTGAGAACGAGGCAGTCTTTCGAGGCTGCAGCAACCGAGCTGGGTGGCCACGCGCAGTTCCTCGAACCCAAATCTATGCGATTAAAATCTGCCAAGAGTGCCGGTGAGACCATAGAAGATGCAGGGAATGTGATGAGTCGATACGCTGTTGGGATTGGGATACGCATTCTCGAGACCGCATTGGAATATTACGGCCAAGGTCAAGAACTACTACAGGAATATGCACAACATGCAAGTGTCCCAATCGTTTCAATGGCGCATGATATGTATCATCCTTGCCAGGGACTCGCAGATGTAATGGGTTATCGAATGCATGCAGGTAAAGACCTCAAGAAAAAGAAGTTTGTACAGGTCTGGGGTAAGGGAGCTCTTGTACGTTCTTGGTGCTCTGTTCAAGAGAGTATTCTCATTAACTCACGATTTGGAATGGATGTCACACTTGCTCATCCACCTGGTTATGATTTAGATCCTCAAGTCATTAAGATGTGTGAGGAGAATGCTGCTGCATCAGATGGTAACTTTGAGATTGTCCACGACTTGGACGAGGCCTACAAGGATGCTGATATTGTATACTCTCGTAATTGGATGACATCTGGTTTCTACGATATGATGGGGAAGCAGGGTGTTGATACTGCCAAGAAGAAGGAGATCGAAATAGCAGCTAAGTATGATGATTGGATTACAACTAAGGATTGGATGGCAAAGACGAATGATGCGTTCTTTACACACTGTGGTCCTGTTGACCGGAATGCAGAGGTCACTGATGCGGTGTGTGATGGTCCAAGATCCATTGTCTATGATGTAGCTGAAAATCGATTGCACGTTCAGAAGGCAATAATGGCACTAACCATGGCACGTATCTAGATTTCTCAGCAGGAGTCAGAGTTCTCTGGCTCCTACTCTCTTGTTTTCTCTTCAAGAGTCGGAACTACTTCCCGAAGTATTTTCACTTGATACCCAGAATGTGGTATCTCTAATTCTTCGAATCGCGGCACCATCCAAGTTTCGTACCAGTCCATCAGAATAGACGTTGATTGAAAAATCTCCTTGGGGGTCAAAACTCTCGAATCCCAATAGTATGAGAGAATCTCTGATGGGAACCGTGTTTCAGCTCTTCTAGGACCCTCATCCCATTGTCCCAGTAACCAACCACTGATTCGTAACATTTCACTTCTAATCCAATCAACTCCATCCATTGCTGTAGCATACTCTCCTCTAACCACAAAAGATGATGCTAGATAGAACATAGTTGGAAGGAATATCGCACTATTACTCAACCAGGGTAGAATCTGATCTAACGTGAAGATGATTTCTTCAGCATCTTCTTGTAAGCGCTTTCCGATACCTTTCGGGTCATAGAGAATCCTAGTTTTTGCATATTTCCAATTGCCTACTGACTCCTCAGCTGAACGTATGTTGAGTTCGAATTTCACAAGAGGGTTCATGAATATGATATTGTCCCGTTTTTGAAAACCTGTAGTGTATCCATACAAGACTTCACAATTCTCGTCAATCATCCTCAACATCTTACTTTTGAGAGATTGCGAATCCTCTTTGTTCCCCTCATGAATCACATAGAAGTCAATATCTGAAAAGATATCGCCCTCTCCTTTTCCCAATGAACCCATTAAGAGAATGCAATCGACTTCGGGGATAGTCTGAAGTACGTCAGTGGCTTTCTGAATGATTTCCTCATGGTATTCAGTGGTCTTTGTATCTCTAAGAAAGCCTTTCAAATCTTCAACAGAAGGATATCTTTCTGGGTAGTTGTTCAATATTCTACTCCCTCAAAGTAGGATAATGACAGTCTCTGTAAATGAGTCTTCTGTGATACTCACATTCCTGATTTTTCTTTGAGAAATTGCATTACAAGTCTTATTGTTTCAACCTGCGACAATGAGTGATTCAATTTCTGTTCTTTGAATATCGGTCCCATCCAGTTCTCATACCATTGAAGAAATACATCCAATGCATGCCACGAATCTTCAATCTTGGAAACAAACGATGAATGGTAGTATCCTAACACTTCCTCTGGATATCGCGATTCAGCTCTTCTTGGTCCTTCGTCCCATTGATTGAGTAACCAACTACTGCACTTCAGCATCTCATCTCTCACCCAATTGAGATAGTTGAGAGCAGTCACATGTTCACCGCGAACTATCATCCCCGCTACAATATAACACCATGTTGGAACAGAGAATGCCATGGTCTGCAATGGGAGTATATTGTCTTGAATGCTAAATTTGATGTCAGCTGTATCAGATTGAATCTGAGCACCCACACCATTTCTATCAAAGAGGACTTTCCCTATCGATGCAGACCAACTTATTCTTGCAGAATCTACTGTCTGAATTCCGAGCTCGAACTTGATGAATGGTTCCAAATAGATAATGCAATCTCTATGATTCACTGTTGACGGAAAGTACTGAACAATCTTACCTGTTGCATCAACCTTCTCAGTGATTTCATCTCTCAGGTGGATTGAATCCTCATCATTTCCTTGGTGAATCACATAGAAGTCAATATCTGAGAAGATATCCCCCTTACTCTTCCCCAAAGATCCCTTCAATATGACACACTCAACACTTGGTATCTCCCTGACAATCCTAAGTACTAAATCAATGGCTGCTTCATGATACTTTAGTGACTTTAGATTGACTAGAAACTCTCTGAACTTCTCAGGTGTAGGAAACTTGTCTGGGTATGTCTTATGCATAATCTCCACTCCTGTCCAGTTATTCCATAACTTAGTAATGAAATTGACTGAAGATGATGAGTACATTACATTCTTTGGTCTACCAAGCACCTTCTGTAGTCTCAAATGACTTCAGGATGAAGAACATAATCGCGGCAACTAATCCAACAATGATTGCAAATGCTAAGACAAAAGATGGTCCAGATAATTCGTTCCAGAAAACTAGAGGTCCAAAGATATCTCTGAATGCTGTGACTCCCGTCAGATCACCAACCATCGATAATATGAACGGAGTTCCTATGAAAACTAGCATCGCCAGGAATAACCAACCAAAACGTTTCGCCCACACCTTACCAGTTCCTGAATCCTCTGACATTATAGTTCATCCTTTGAGTTAACCTTGAACATAGAGCTAGCTTGTATACATCTAATCCAGACGCGAAATATTCTGTCCCTGCTATAAATTCTTCTGACTGCGCGTTGGCATCAGCCGATTGAATAATATAGACAATGGTCAAAGCTATTGGCGTGAGAGCAAAGGAATATAATCAGAACGCTCAGGACATTCTTACCTTGGTGCTTTAATTCAGAGGCTTGTATAACCAAACTCTTAAGTAAGGCACACAGATTTCGCCAGAACGTCCTAGAGATGGGACGTTGGCCATCATAGCTAGTAGAGGATAAATCAATGAAGCTGAGAGACTTCATCCTAAGACGGGTCATATTAGCCATACCTGTCGTTTTCGGAGTATTGACAATAACTTGGTTTCTCTCTTACGTCGTTGGTGACCCAATCGCGATGTATATCACAGAGCGAACTCCAGATGCCGCTATTCCAGGTATCATAAGATCACATGGATTCGATCAACCATTGGTTGTTCAGTACTTTTTGTATCTGTCTAACCTGTTTCAAGGTGATTGGGGAACAAGCACATCATCCGGAGGAGATTCACCAGTTCTGGAAGTAATTGCACTGAAGTTCCCAGCAACAATTGAGTTAGCTATGGTTTCAATGATATTTGCCGTGGTCATTGGTATCCCCTTAGGGATAATCTCTGCAACTAAAAAGGATCAACCAGTTGACCACTTCACTAGAGTGTTCTCCCTTGCAGGTGTGTCCATGCCAATCTTTTGGTTTGGGCTTCTATTGAAATACGTGTTGTTCTTCCAGCTCAATATGGCTGGATTGCCATACTTCCCCTCAGGTGAGAGATTTAGCCCTAGATGGTTCACTTATCCCATAGAGGACCGAGTCACTGGATTCCTAACAATAGATTCTCTTGTGTTTCAGCAGGACTATCTCTTATTCGTCGACTCGGTATTACACCTAGTGCTACCTGGATTCTGCTTGGGATATCTCACACTGGCTATCATTACCAGGATGATGCGTTCCAGTATGCTTGAGGTCATGCAGGAAGATTACATAACACTGGCCAAGTCAAAAGGATTGACTGAGAGAGTTGTCATCTACAAGCACGCATTACGAAATGCACTCATTCCAACTGTTACTGTTATTGGTCTAGCTTTTGGAGCATTGATGTCTGGTGCTGTGCTTACGGAGACTATCTATAACTGGCCGGGATTAGGTCGATGGGCTGTCAGAGCTATTCTCAACTCTGATATGGCTGCAATAAACGGATTTACTCTACTGGTGGCTCTAATATTCGTCACTGCCAATCTGCTAGTTGACTTGATGTATGGTACGCTTGATCCGCGTATCAGGTTCGGATAGGAGGTAATGAAATGACAATAGAAGAATCCCGAACCTACGGAGATGTTCCTCAAACAAGTCATGATACTCTACCCCTGAAGATAGTGCAAGCTCTACTCTTCGTGATTGCTCTGGGTCAGATGATATTTGGTGGGGTGATTTTCTTTGGGAATATCATTTATGGTGTCCTTGATTTCTATGGGACTGTAGAAGTCCCAGTTTATCTCAGTGCCTTTCTCTTTCAGGGCTTTCTAGCTCTTGTGATTGGTTTCTTTACACTTCAGATCTTTAATGCTGTTAGTGATGGTGAGTCTCAAGGATTCAGTTGGTCTTTCTATCTGGGCTTAATCCAGATTGCACTCTATCTGGCAATTCCTGGTGTTGTAGGCTGGTTGTTCCAGGGACTTGCAGCTCTTCTCATCCTACTCATCTGGCTTCCACCTCAGGTCAGAGACCTCTGGCTTGACGAGTTTCTTGAGGACATGAGACCACGGTTGAAAGAGACCCGCTACAGCATATACCTAATCAGGAAGAGTCCTCTAGTTGTTGCAGGTATCTTCATCATCGTCGGATTTACAATGGTTGCAATTTTTGCACCATATCTTGCCCCCTACGGACCTGAAGAAAGAATCTGGGAGGATGCTAAAGACCCACCAAGTCCCGAACATATCTGGGGCGCAGATGACAACGGTGGCGACACATACAGTCGTATCATTTGGGGAGCTCAGGTGGATCTTCGAATTGCAATACAAGTTGTACTCGTTGCGGTCATAATTGGCACTTTCATAGGCGCAGCATCAGGGTATTATGGTGGGAAGTTGGACGAGATTGTAATGCGAGTGACAGACATTTTCTTCGCATTTCCAGGTCT
>JAEOST010000071.1 GCA_016840245.1 Candidatus Thorarchaeota archaeon | reverse complement strand
GCCAACCGAGACCACGGGGATACCTCTCTCAAGATTGGCAGACCCATCAATCGGATCAATTACTGCTAGATACTCAGGCTCTTCCTCTTTGACAATGATGCCCTGTTCTTCTGTCATGAATGCCAGACGCAATCCCGATGATGACAGCTCTTCCATGATAGTTTCTTCTGCCCTCATATCCAGAACTAGTGTCTTGTCACCAAATTGATTCATCTCACCAGTACGTTCTGTTGCTAGCTCTAGATTCTCAAGTACAAGCTTCTTTGCTACCTGCGCACTTTTTTTGAGTAGATGTACTAGTGACATGGTCTAATCCCTTCATGGTCTGCATAGTTATCGTCTTTAACGGTATCTAATGTGTTGTACAATTCTTTAAAAGCTACAATTACGGACTTGATAGTGAAAGCAATATCGGTGGATGTAATGGGTTTCCTGAGCGGTAAGAAAAAGGTGGATGCTGAACGAGGCATCGTTGAAATTAAGGGTACAATGAATGCACTCACTCTAAGGGTCCGCCGATTAGAAACCAGAATGGTAGAAGAACAAAAGGCTGCGAAAGATGCGATGTCAAGAGGTGACCGCGCTGTAGCACGTGCTCATCTAGGAATTGTTGTGGACCTCGAGAATCGAAGGGGTCGATATCAACAGCAGTTTCTTACCCTTGAAACCGCTCTCCTCAATATCGAAGAGGCTAAGGACCAGGCAGATGTGCTGCGTGCTTTCACAATTGCGAATGAAGCACTTGTGGAGGCTAGGTCAATGTTAAGCGATGTTGAGATTCAGACCCAATTAGATAAGCTATCAGAATCATTCGAACACATCTCGATGGCTGGGGAGCTCCTGTCAGAAGACCTCTCTGGTACAGGATCAACTCTCGAGTCAGAGGAGAGAATCGATCGTCAGCTAGAGTCACTTGAAGCTGAGGTTCTTCTGGAGAAAGAGGGGGTCTTACCACCTCTACAGACTGAGGGTGAGGTTTCAGCAGGAAAGGGATCTGATGCTGAAGAAGAACGTGTTGAGAAGATGCTTGCTGACCTTGAAGAAGAAGCCAAGGCAGAGAAGGAACGAGAAGCAGAGCGCTGATGCTGAATAGATTCGTCTGTTAGTAGTGGTGTTTTCATTGACTATCAAATTAGCTGTATTCGACGTAGATGGTACCTTAACACGTCATTCTAGTATCTGGTGGCGTCTCCATGAACACTTTGGGACTCAAGAAGAGGGTCGAAAATACTACGAACAATATTTTGCAGGAGATCTCACATATGATGAGTGGGCTGACTTTGATGCAGGTCTCTGGACGGGACAACCAGTGGAGGCTGTACTCGATGTTGTTCGTAACTCAGAACTAGTACTAGGAGCAAAAGAAACAATGTCCACTCTAAGAGACCACAGCATACACCTAGCTATCCTCTCTGGTGGATTAGATATCTTGGCTAACGATATTGGCAAGCGTCTTGGTATTGACTATGTACTAACCAATTTACTAGAACACTCGAATGGAATACTCACAGGTAAAGTTGAGAACTTGGTTGGATGGGGTGACAAAGATAAAGAGATTCTCCAGATTTGTGAACACTTTGATGTCACATTAGACGAAACTGCATTCATTGGAGATGGCCGAAATGATGTGGGTGTCTTCTCTGTTGTAGGTCTCTCAATTGCATTCATGCCTGAGGATGAAGAAGTAGCTGAGGCTGCTCAGATTGTGGTTGAATCGAACGACCTCCGATTAATTATTCCTCACATCATATAGGTCCCGAGAGTAGTAGGACGAAGACATATGCTTGAAGTAATATGATCATCGCTCCCTCAAAGAAGTCCAATTTATGGTCGTCTGTTATTGCCCGTTTAAGGAACCATAACGACCCTGCTATTACTACTATTTGGAACAGTACATATCGGTCAAGTGGGATTGGTACAAAGATTCCAATACCTCCTGCTACTAAGAGGACAATTTGGAGTACTCCGCCAATAAGATTACCAACAGCAAGACCTACTTTGCCTTTTGCAGCTGCTATCAATGCAATCCCATGCTCGGGTAGTGCACCTGCTGCTCCTAGAATCAAAGCCGCTATCTTAACGCCATCAAGACCAGCATCATGAATTACTGTTTCGAAGTCAAATAAGAATAATTCAACTGATGAAGTAAGCATCTCACCTGCAAAGAATATACCAATGAATCCTATGATTGTGAGTATTGTTGCACTCCTCTTAGAATGATGGGGTTCCACAATCTCCGCATCTTCTGCAATATCCCCTGATTTCAATACAATGGCATATACCAAGTATGAACTCATTAGGACAAGCGAGGCCAGTGGTGGAAACACCGAGCCCGGTCCATCATAGGCAAGGTTGATTATTCCCAATGCGAACATACTCATGAGTGCTACTATAGTCCATCGAATTAGCACCGAGTCCTTTTTGATCGCTTCTTCTGGAACATCCATGTCTGGCTTTCCACGAGTTGCCATCATTATTGTAATTCCCAGAAGTAGCATGTTGAATCCTGCAGCAACCAAGACTGAGAGCACTGCTATATCGAGCAGATGTTGTCCTTCAACAGGACTTCCAGCTTGGATTAGATTGTACCCGTTGATTGCAGATATTCCACTGATGACAGCCTCTGGCATATTGCTTGCTAAACTGGAGAGCATTCCTGCAACATATGCAGTAAATCTTAGATGTCCTGAGATACTCTCAAATCCTTCAACTGCCCACTCAGAAGGTCTAAATGCTAACCAGACGCCACCTATGAGCCCCAGTATAATCACAAGAGTAGGCTCAATTCCGGAGAATCTCAGGTAAAAGTAAAATATGATTAATAGTCCGAAGAAAGCGAATTCCTTACGGCTGGCTTGGAGTGAGTTCCTTACACTTTGATACTCATGTTTATTCTCTTTATTCATTGATTCACTTGAATCTGACACTCTGTATCCTCCGAGTCGTGCAGATACCTATTTTTCATATCTACT
>JAEOST010000698.1 GCA_016840245.1 Candidatus Thorarchaeota archaeon | reverse complement strand
TGGACTTGATCGTACTGTCACCAGTCCATCACTCCATCTTGATTTCAACACTGCCTCTGAGAGATCCCCATCGATCGCACTATCAGCAAGTAACATTGGGAAGAAACGAAGAGGTGTTGGTGTATCATTACTAATCTCAAAATCCATAACCACAAGTGGACTGCCTGGAGCAGTGAGATATCGGACTCGTGATTTTGCACCTTTGCACAGCTGTTGAACTTTGCTTGTCCAAGAGATTTCAACACCCTTCCAGACACCACCAATGTCAGAGACCTTCCCTTTCATCTTCTCTTGGTTGGTCTTGGCCTTAGTGAGGTCTTCATCCATTTCATCGTCCCAAATCAGCGGTTGGATGCCACCATAGTAATTATCAAAGAACTCTTTGGGTTTTGCATTGGGAAAGGCTGAGGCAAGAAGCTCAACAGACCGCTTGTTCTTTATGGAATATAGACATCCACCATAATCAGCAGATACCTTGAATTCAATCTCACCATTTGTGACTTTGAAAACTTTCAAGCCCTCTTCCTCAATCTCTTCAACCGTCACTTCTGATGAAGTATCACCAAGCTGGATGAGAGAGAATCGACTCTCAAAGTCTGAGAGGCTACTAAACCTAGCAACTCCCTCCGATATAGAGAACCCTTTCTTTGTGGAATCAGTTGGTGTTAATTCAACAGCAAGAGACAATCCATCTTCTGCAACGACCTGAGGGACTACTGATACAGGACCTTCTTCACTCAATGGAGAACCAGATGAATCTTTGACCTGAGCCACCCACCCCTTAGGTGCTTCCACAATGACAGCACCAGGCAGCGGTGGAGTAATGAACTTGGTAAAAGAAATGGATGTCTGCTCTTTCTGAGGACCAAGAACAACTACAGAGTCTGTCTTCAATCCAAGAGGTCTTAGCTCTTCAACCTCCTTCATTAATTCAGAGATCGGGGTGTACTCTCTCTTAACCAATGATCTCCAGAGCCTCTGAATATTTCTCCAGTTAGCAACACCCACTACATTCCAGACTCGTGAGGTACATACCGATTCACCAGGTTCAATTGCAATCGGTTGATACGATATACGATTGACCTGCCCGCTAGCGATTCTAACCTCCTCTACGTTCTCAGGACTCCAAATCTGGCCAGTTGTCCCAACCTCGCTGTCCATTGATATCCATTGTTCTGCAAAAGACTCAGGATTGCTCGGGATTCCGGGATAGCTAAGTAGCGTGTTGGATCCAGAGCTTCTGACTAATCCAGAAGCAAATGGAATGACTGCATCAGAGATTCCTGATGAGAGATTTACACCACCGCCACCACCGTACATTCGCTGTTGAACAGTCTGTGGTTCCTTACTATTATTGGTGACCCAGAGTTCGTGCGTTATGATGTCAGAGTCATGACGGCAAATAATTCGGTCTTCAATGGTCAAAGGTTTCTCTGGATGTTGAGCGGATAATGATACGGTTGTAGATAGTTCATCCTGTTCGATCTCGACATCACGTTCAGCGTCTCTGAAAGGACTAAGACCGAAGGGTGGACCAATCTCGCCTGATAGTCGCTTAACACTATAGGTGTTCTTATCCGTGACTCGTACATATGCACCTTCTCGAGAGATCTGCACAGTATACTTTGGACTAACAACCACTATACGTTTGAGTCGGTCATCTTCACCAACTGCAACGGTCCCATCCTCCAGGCAGAAAACTGGAACACGAAACTTTCGAGTTGTGATCTCAACTTCCTTTCCATTTCCGTTCTTTGTCTTGAAATTGAAGGATAGATGCAAGTCATGAGTACCCGGTTCCAGTGTCTTCTCAGCAACAACGTCAAGAACTACTCCACCGATACCCTCTGCGGAGAGTTCTATCTCAGAATCAGCAGGTCCGACCTTCATGGGAACATGAGGGGTCTCAATTTCAAGTGTTCCTTTGAGAGAAGACAGGGTATGACCTACAACGGTAATCGGAAGGGAAGCACGCCCACCAGGATGAACAATGCACTGTTCCCAGCGAGTACGAACTTCAGCTGCTGAACGAATCTTAAGGCCTGTGTGTAGCTCAGACTTAACACCGTCAACGTCTAGCTTTGTGGTGATTGCTGGACTCTTCTCCTCCTTGTCATATAAGTTCCCAGTGGCGTCAACCACATATGGTACAGACCATTCTGCACTCTCAGATGGTGCCACAGTTAGCTTGGTCTTGGTGTCGCCATTGAAGTCGATGCCCTTGAAGCCTTCAAGTACAGCTGACAGTGAAACGGGCTTTGATGTATTGTTCTGAACAGCAAGAGTGTATTTGGATGGAACACCACAGATAGTCAGATGTTCCTTCACTCTAGCATGGATTCCGAGAGTTTCATCAGCTAATGTACGCTCGAATCCTGTGATAGCCTTGCAGTGTCGATCAACTGTAACATTGAGTGAGTTCTCGTTATCTTTGAAGGAGTAGCGATAAACCTCCATTCCTTGGTCATTAATCTCATCTGGAGCTTGTTCAATCTCCCTCTGCTGAAGCATATACCATGCATCCACTTCTGTATTCTTGGCAAAGAAGGGAGAGGTCATTGGATGAGCGAGAATCTCTGGGACAAAGCCCTCAAGATGGACTCCGTCCATGACAGGATTCCACATTAGACCCATCTTCTTGTATAATGGAACTGCTCTCAGGTTTCCACTCCAAGTATGAAGGTCAACTCGTTTGTATCCCTTATCGATAGCAATACCCATCGCCTTCAACAGGAGCCTTTTTCCAACTTTCTTATTGAGAGCTTCAGGAGATGCCCCAAGAAGACCAATGTAAGCTGCATCATCGTCCTTCCAATGTTGCATCAAGGAACAGAACCCTACTGGCATATTTGACTCGCCATCAATAGCAACAAGAAGAGATAAAGCACGTATCTTATCATAGATCTTTCTGACTCGCTCTTCTGTATAGGGTACACCACTTGTGAATCCACCAGGCCAGAGGTCATCCCATTTGTTAAACATCTCAGCAATACCCGCGGCAATGTCTGAACTGTATTGCACAATTTGAATTTCTGACTCTTCACTCATTGTTGTCACACCGCACTTATGACCCATACAGGCCAGAACAGTGATTGAATATAGATTGGATGGTCACTGTATATACCGATATTGAGAACTTGTGACCATAAAAGTGGCCACTAACAAGAAGTGAACACATATTGTTACTGTTTTTTTATTAGCAGAGGTTGCTGAGAAAATTATTATGATGGTTATGCAAACAAAAGGAGAGTCAGAGGATTCCAGAGGTTCTAATGTTGAGGGGAAAGCTGTTCGTCGTACTGCTGCTACTTGTGTTTATGATGTCTGCTACGTCATCATCTGATGGCAATACACCCTCAGCATGTCTTTCAAGTTCATCAGAACGCGAACTGAGTTATACCCCTCATGCACCGATAGTCATCAATCATGATGACAACTTCACACAACAAGGTTGGTCTGGAAATGGCTCATTACAGGATCCATTCCGGATTCAAGGACTAAATATTTCATCCGACAGTGTCTGTATAGATATTTCAAATAATCGAGTTCATTTTGTAATTGAGAACTGTCTGTTCTCATCTACAACAGGTGGGGTAGGTAATGGAGTGGAATTTTCAAATTCCACAGAAGGTACTATTTCTAATAATGAATTTCTGAACCTGGATTTTGGAGCCCTCCTAGATACAAGTTTCAATTGTTCAATTTTCGAGTGTAACATTACTGGAGGAAATACTGGAATTGAATTAAGTTCATCAAATGATTGTACCATTGAGGATAGTACCATATTTGACACAAATAACGATGGCATTTACCTTGGTTTTTCCAATTTCTGCAATATCAGCAATAATGTGATTTTTGAAACAATTGGCGCAGGGATAGATTTTGTGCAAACATACAACTGTATAGTATATCAAAATGCTGTTTGTTTCAATGGCATAGGAATTTGGATTCAATCTGGATTTGATAATACGTTGTACAATAATAGTATTGGTTGGAATTCAGAAAATGCACATGATAATGATGAGAGTGGGAATTCTTGGGACAATGGTACACTTGGTAATCATTGGAGCGATTACAGTGGAAGTGGAAATTATATTGTTCCTGGAGTTGGTGCTGTTGACTATTATCCATCAATCTTGACCAAAGTTCCTTCATCAATAGTATATCCGGTCGTTGATCCGTATATCGAAGGCAGTTCAATCGTTATCACGAGTGATCAGGATTTTAGAGACCAAGGTTGGCCAGGATATGGACTCCCAACACACCCATACTTGATTGAAAATCTCATTATTGGTGTAGATGGGAACTGTATCACTATCAATGGAGTATCAGAATATTTCGTTATCAAGAATTGTACTCTACAATCAAATCAAACCATTACTGGAACTGGTCTAAGATTCCTATCTGTGCAATTTGGGAGAGTAGAGGA
>JAEOST010000697.1 GCA_016840245.1 Candidatus Thorarchaeota archaeon | reverse complement strand
GTGGGAGCTTTTGCAGGTAGTTACATTTTTGGTACATTCTGGGTACTGCAATTTTACTTCCAAGCAGCTGGAGTCTCACCAGCACTCATGAGTATGCTACCATTTATTTCTACAATCGCGTTTCTCGTTGCCTGGGGAGTATTGCTATCTAGGTCGAAGGTCAAACGGATAGTAGGGGCACCTTCGGCACTCTGTGTGCCATTTGAGAAGTGATAGTGGATAGGGAGGTCTCAGCTCCCTATCATCTACTCATTATCGGGGATAGAACTCCTTGAAGACCTCTCTTTGAATTAAGAAACGAAGAATCTCTGCGGTTCCACCACCGATGGTCATCAGACGAGCATCCCTATAGAAGCGCTCAACGGGGTAGTCGGTTGTGTAGCCCATTCCTCCAAGGATTTGAAGGGCTTCGCTAGTGATTGCTATTGCTGCTTCAGTTGTGAATAGTTTTGCAATTGAGGCCTGTTTTGTTATCTTCTGGCCCTTGTCATACATCCTTGCAGCTTTTAGGGTCAATGCTCTACCAGCCTCAAGTTTTGTTGCCATATCAGAGATTTTGAATGATACTCCTTCAAAGTTCTTTATTGGGCGACCGAACTGCTCGCGTTCTGTAGAGTATTTGACAGCAATCTCATAGGGGGTCCGACCATAACCAATAGCCTCGGCAGCAATGGCGGTTCTCTCACTGTCCAACTCATCCATTAGGATCGAGAATCCCTGACCAGGTTGGCCAAGTACCATCCCGGGTTTGACCCGAACATCCTCGAGCTTAAGCCAAGAGACCCTAGCTGACTTCATACCAAGCAGATCATGATCCTGAACAACGCTGAATCCTTCGCTCTTTGTGTCAACAATGAAAGCACTCATACCTTTCTTTGAATGAACAGAGGGGTCAGTGATTGCGAAGGTACACATGTAATCAGCCTGACTGCCGTTTGTAATGAAACGCTTCTCACCATTGAGAATCCACTCATCGCCATCTTTCTCAGCCTTCGTCTTCATACCAGCTGTGTCAGACCCAACGTCAGGTTCTGTGATTCCAATACAGCCAATCTGTTCACCACTGACAACTGGAGCCAAGTATTTCTGCTTCTGCTCTTCAGTGCCAAAGACCTTGACTGGCATACCGTATAGCGTGGTTGATGCCATACGAGCCATATCGAGTCCTCCATTTGTTGCACTGATCTCCTCAGCAACGATTATCTCGTAAGATAGTCCCTTGTTTGTGCCCCCATAACTCTCATCGTGGTGAACTCCCATAAAACCAGCCTGCCCAATCTTTCGGAGAAGCTCTTTGGGATATGGGCCTTTGTCTATTTCATCTGCAATAGGAGCAATCTCCTTGTTACAAAAAGCACGGACTTTCTTTCGAAACTCGATCTCTTCATCAGTCCATAGAATCTCAGATAGGAACGCATTCATCGTCTTTACCCAAGGCGGGGGACAACGTATTAACTTAAAATACTAACGTGAAACGCGGTTCTGGGCTAGAAAGTCATTTGTTATTCAGACTTGCTATCTCTCATTGCTTGAATTGCTAGATGTTTTGCTGCATCTCGTTTGTGAGTAATCTCCTCAGCCTGTTCTGTGATCTCAATAAAGAGCTCACGTCGTCCAGAAATCATCTTCTCAACAAACGCCGCAACAGCTTCAGACCGGCTTTTAAAAATCTCAAGTTCGACTAGGGCATCAAGTATCTTAACAATGTCAGCACTCATCCGGGTCATTACTGAAATCTCACGTTTCTTGAGACCAAAGCCTTCACTTGTCAGACGTCCCATCAGCTCTTCACGCATGCTTAGATCGTCCTGTATTGACTTCGTCAAATCTTCGACTTCTTTAGTCATGGTAATAACCTCACAAGTGATTACAACCTAATAGTGATAAACACGTAACTCTTTTAAATGATATCATGTAATAGTATTACACGTAAGGGGTACTTACGATGGTATCTCTTCCATCGGTCCCCCCTCGTTCTTGTGCAAACTGGGAATGTGCCCCCTCGTTCTAAAAAAATGAGGAGGTACGTTCTCAACCTGCACTTACCACTTCTACTGAAACTTGTCTATCCAGATACTATTACCCACGTTTCTTAATGACTATCACAATGATGATGACAATCACAGCGGAACCAATTCCAAGTATCACTATCAGCACCATTGTATCTGGTTGATCTGTGGGTGTGGTTGGTTCTGTAGTAGTTGTAACTGTTGTTGTGGTTTCAGTTGTAGTTGTTGATGTCTGTGTGGTTGAGAATGTAGTCTGTGTCGATGATGTAGTCTGAGTTGTAGTAGTGGTTGTCTGTGTCGTCGTTGCAGTTTCTGCAATGACAGCTACCTGAACCTCATCAGAAACCGTGAGGTTTCCAGCATCGTACAAGCGTATCTCATAGACCCACAGTCCAACACCCAACCCATCAAGTGAAATCTCGATTATCTCCTCTACAGCAGACCAGTCTCCAGAATCAATCAGAGTTCCATCTCTTCTAATCTCATATGAATCAGGGCGCAGATCCATACAGGTCCAGTCGAGCTCATGACCAACTTCACCGAATGTGAATATGACATCATCAGGATGACTAACTTCGGGAGGTGTAGTGTCCTCAACAGTAACAATCACTGTATCAGATGCTTCATTTGAATAGTCATCAAGAACAATGATAGTGAAACTATAGACCCCAACTTCAAGAACCCCAACAGATATTGTGACATCTCCGTTTGTCCAAGGAACCATGAGTACATCACCAGTTCCGTTCCCAGTGATGGAATAGAGGTCGGGATTAGCATCACTCAGTGACCATGTGATATTATTTCCAGTAGAACCAAGCTCTACTAAGAAGTCATCATAACCAACTACTCCGGGAGTTGTGAAATCACGTACTGTGATATAGACCTCCACAGTTGCAGAGTAACCTCCATGATTCATTGCCAGGATGGTATAGGAGTGATTTCCAAGGGTGTAGTCTAATTCACTCTCAATCTGAATCACAATGTCCCCAGTGATACCTCCGCTTGCAACAACTGTTGATGACCACGATGATGTAACACTCCATGAACTGAAGTAAGCTCCAGAGACAGTGAAGTTGAAACTAGGTGGAGATGGGTCATTCTCAGGATCCCATTGAATCCACAGTGGTGAACTGCTCAGAATTCCCACATATGCAGAGCCGCTGGGAGTAAATCCACTGTCCACATCCATGATACTAGGAGTATTTGTGACATGAACTGAGTGCCCTGAATTGTAGGCCAAAGTTGTTATCGAATATGTTGATTCGGAGCTAGAGTTGGCATAGAACACTCTGTCTCCCAGGGTTGGATAGGATCTTGTTATCACAAAGTGGGTTCCATTCCAAGTGGCTACCTCGTCATCAAAGACGACCTCATCTGATCCGTCAAGTGGATGACCATCATAGGCCAGCCTGGCACTAAATGCGATTTCAAAGACTTCGTCGATGACTGGCCATTCATTGTATGCAACATCGAATATCTCGATTCCATCCCAAATCACTGTGACCTCTTCATCATTTTGATTAACAACTGAAACGTTGTATGGTCCATCTGAGAATGTCACGTTATTGAATGTTATACTGCCTAAAAAGCTGGAAATTGACAATATGTACAAGCCATTTGTACCACCAGGTGCAATCCACTGGTTAATCATCACCGTACCTGTGTCAACGTAGCTGTTGTCAAACTCATACCTGAGAGTACAATACACATTGACTCCATGGTATAAGTCAGTCCGATTTTCTGCATCAGAGGAGTACATCGAGAGAACAATGATTCTGTCCCAAATCACGGTAACGCTCTGAGAGTCCGGGTTTACTGAGTTAATTCCGTGCTCATTTCCGCTACAGTTGACTTGGTCAAATACGATTAATGTCACCGAACTCTCAGTGACTGCAATGCTCCACACACCACTTCCTAGATGTGTTGCTGGAAATCCATCAATGGTGACTGTGCCATCTGTTACATCTGAGTCATCATATTCATACTCCAGAGTTGCATTAACTGTAACCTGAGTATCAACATCGACACGCAGATAGTCTGAGGTGAATCCCCTAACAGTCACTTGATCCCAGACAACTGTTGTTGACTGTGAATTCTGATCAACCTCTGTGACTCCATATGAACCTCCAGAGTGCGTGACCTCATCGAACAAAGTGCTGGTTACAATACTCTCCGAATGGCTCATTGACCATATACCGCCGCCTTCATGAGAAGCAGTTGCACCCTCAATGGTCACAGTTCCAGTAGTCACACTGGCTCCATCGTATTCATACTCAAGATCAGCGTAGATGCTGATTGTATCGTCAACATTGATGCGTGTATCAGCATCCGAGTATAATGACTCCACTATGATTCTGTCAGAGATGTATGTGTCGGTGTATGCAGTATCAAGCAGGCTAGTACCACCAGCACCATCACCTTCATCCACAACCAAGAACGTATAGAAATCAATACCCACTTCGTCATCAGCATAGACAGTTGAGGAGAATGTGCCTCCAGTAGCCTCATAGTTTAAGGGTTGCCATGGACTTGATGTGACATTGTCACAGGAAACATAGACATCAACCTGACTTACTGGAGGATGTATTGTACCTCCATAGTAGTTGACTGTACCAGAGGCTGTGATACTATTGTCAATATCTCCTCGATCATCAGAAAGACCAAAGCTATCAAACTCAAGACGAGTTTCTATATCCCAATTGACTTCATAGAAATTCACAGTAGCATCTGATTCAGCATCTATGATGTAACAACGTAGGTCTATGTTATTTGTATCTGGATGATTCCAGTTTATCATTATGTCAAATATAAGATCAAGGTCAATACCGGAACGAGATGATGATGAGCCCCCAGTGTCGAGAGTAATGTAGTTGTTTGAATCTGACGATTCAGAGAATGTGTTCGTGTCCTCGTCATATCTGACCTCCCAGTACATCTGTGAGCGAGTGTCTGTCCAGCACTGAAGAGTGAGATAATCAATGTGGGCAAAACCATCATCATCTGAATGAGCTGTTGAGATCTCATAGTACTTATTTCGTCCATAGAGATTATCTGTATCATCCAAGTTTGAGCAAGATGGTGTAGCATCATTGGATGGAAACGAGTTTATCAGGTTGATATACATTCTATCTATACGCCATGTACTAAGGGTTGAATCTCCAGAACGATAGTCGTCTCGGATCATAAGATAACAAGTTGAACCTGTCACCCGGGCACCAATGTCTATATTGAAGTCAGAGTTTACATTGTTTGCAATTAGGTAGTCGGGAGTTGTATCTCCAGCCTCAAAATAGAAGTCTAGATACTCAGTGCTTGAGCTGCTATCAAATTCAACGACCAATCGTTCAATATCATAGGAATTATAGTCAACCCCAGTAAATGCATATACTGCTTGAAATGCTGAGATATCCGATGCCGCTAATCCATTGATCCTCCAACTATCACCAGCAACTAGACCATTCTCTGTATCTGATGCAGTATAAGACACTTGAACCTTGAACTGAGAGTGTCGATACTCGGAGGCAGAGGATGTGACTGTTCGATCAGCCCAACCGCTCTCTCCGTATGTAGCCATCAGATCCCAGTTTCCTGATGAGTCATAGAAATACACGCGGGCAGATATGCTACCGAAGAGTCGTATAACCCGAAGACGTACAATGAACTCCACTGATGCATAACTCGATGTATCCACATCGGAACAATAGATGTATCCAGATAGGTCAACCCCAGTGCTTGCGAAATCTCCATTATAGGACATCGCAGAGTCTGACCAGCCATCAGGCGGATCAGGGGAGGGGAAGTTAGTCTGGGTCATCAGATTTGTCCCTGTTATGTCCTCCTCGGTCAGTATGGTCTCGACATCACTGTTCTCACCCATTCCACTCGGGGGTGCATTTGTATGAGTCCCATACGTGAGTGATTGAACACTGTCAACATAGTTAGGACCAGTAGCTGAAGGAATGAAAACGGGCATACCTTCCACAACTACTGACTCTACAGTAGTTGTGATGTTACTTTGATACTCAGTTGTTCCTATACTTGAAAACAACCCACATAAAACGAGAAAGACACTAGCAATCATTACCAGTGTATTCTTACTTGACTGGTTTATCATCATCACAAAACCTCACTAGCCAACATATGAGCGCGAATGAAAACCTCTAATGAACTTTCCCCCTTATTCACTTAATTCAGAGGTTATATTCAGGGAAATCTCTCAGTTCTGAAGTGATTAAGAAGAGTAGTATGAGGGGTGCAGGCCCCACATCTGATTTTTCGCTTATTCTATCAGTGAGAACTTGAATCTACCAATATCATCCTGTGATAACTTGACATTTGTGCCAATCTCAACAGACTGACCGAGATTGGTATCACCCATTGATAAAACAACAGCACCATGTTCTAATTCTACCAGTGCAAGTAAGAGAGGGGAGTCAAATCCTGTAGGTGGCATCTCCAGAATGGAATAGCTAAGGATAGAACCACTGTCGTTCAACTCAATCCGTTCCATTGGTACGGCATTAGTACTACAATAGGGACAGATAGAGCGTGGAGGAACTGTGACCCTCTCACAGTTCTTGCATTTTGACCCGTTGATAATCATCAGGTAATCGAACTCATAATGATACATACCATCTCAAAAGCATTGTGAAAGAATAGACAGTGTAATCACCGGAGAGGTGAACTGCTATTTTCTTGTCTTGAGGGTTCTAACGACAGACTTGAGGTGTTTCTTCAAGAATGACCTGAACTTTGGGTCCTCCGTCAAATAGATCATTGTTCCATTGGAAAGATTTTCGATTCCGCCCTCGACCTCTACTGCTTCACCGAGATCTACGAGGTCCTGTTTGAAAAT
>JAEOST010000696.1 GCA_016840245.1 Candidatus Thorarchaeota archaeon | reverse complement strand
GAGTAGTATTTCGAAATACAATGTCTGTGGCTGAGGCGTCAGCTCTGACATAGTCATGCTCCATCTCCTCCCAGATTGTGCTGACTTGTGAAGGATGTGAGTCAGATGGGTCTATAACTAGTGCGCTAATCAGACAGGGAGTGGTCATGATGCACAGTATGACCAATGCTACGAGTTGCTTTTTCTGAATCATATATCTGGCTCTCATTATCATTTGTTTCTGTCTTCAGATGTTGATTACTGCAATTGTTTTGATATGTCAACCTGAAATGTGTGAAGAGTCTTGTTAGTTAGTTGGATTCAACAAATGCACAATAGATAGATTTGCTGACCCATCAACTATCTATATCAAGATTTTCAAGTTCAGCTTTTATTCACCTTTTCTTCATGATCTCCGAGTAATCACTATGACTCCTGCTACTACGACAAGTCCAACACTGATTCCAGCTATGGCAATAAACAAGAAATCGATATTTCCATTTGGAGTTGTAGTTGATGTGGAAGTTGTGAGTGTTGAAGTAGCTGTATCGTTCATCACAAACCTGAAGACAAATCCGTCCTCTATTCTTTCTGTACCTATCTTATCAGGTTCCAGTGCGTTGCAGATTGGAAAGTCCAATGAGGTTGTTGTCCCAGCGCCAATGATATCCCCCTGTTCTGTAACAACAAGACCTGTCACCCAGTCCGACTTTGTTCCTCCAAAGAAACTGGAGAAGTTCAAGCTACTACTAACTGGATCAACCATCACAATGATTCCATCATCTTCATCTAAACTTCTGTCAAAGGCATCTTCTGTGGTTGGAAAAGTATCATATTCAGTATCACCCCCTAGCCATACCTCCTGCTCAGAGATTACTACGATACTGGAAATGAAAGACAAATCTTCTACATCCGCTGAGTCATTGATGACCCCTGAGAAGATGATATCTGTGGCCAAGGGGTTAAGAACCAGCAAGAATAATCCCCTCGAACCATTCAGGATTTGATCAGTCACACCTACATATGGGAACGTACCTCCCTTCATTGATCCACTGACATATATCTGTCCATCATCATCAAGACAGACCGTAGAAGCATAGTCAATATCTGACCCACCAAAGAATGTGGAGAAGATGAAATGTCCTGTGGAATTTACCTTAGCTATAAAGCAATCCCATACACCATCCAGAGTATCATCGAGTGCGTTCACTACAGGAAATTCAGCAGCTCCAGTAGAACCAACAATGACTGCATTACCTAGAGAGTCGACAGCTACACCACGAACCTCATCATTAGTGCCAGCGCCAAGATACATCGAGTATTCTAGTCTGCTTCCATTATCTGCCAGTTTGAAAACGAATCCATCCTGATTATATCCAAGGGCATGACATTCCGGTTGCAGATTGGTTGTAACCACAGGGAAGTTCGAAGATGAGGTGTGTCCTGCAACGATACAATCCTGTACCCCATCAAGGACGATACTATTTGCAATATCCTCTCCTGTGCCTCCAACATAAGTAGAGTAAAGCAACTCACTACCATCAGCTGACAGCTTCACAACGAATGTGTCAGAGTCGCCATTGTGTGAGGCATCGTAGGCGTTAATCATAGGAAAGTTACTGCTATCTGTATATCCAACCACATATGCATTTCCGAGCTCATCTACTATTACATCAACTGCATAATCATCTCCAGATCCCCCGAGAAAAGTGGAGTAAATGATATCCTGACCGTCGTAGTTGAGCTTCATGACAAAGGCATCTGCATGCCACCACTCAGAACCACCATTGTGTGATCCATCAAAAGCACTCTCAGTGGTTGGGAAATCCTCAGATTCAGTATAACCCACAATATAGATGTTCCCCTGTGAGTCTGTTCTCAGACTATTCACATTGTCATGACTTTGTCCTCCGATATAGGTTGAGAACAGCAACTCAGAGTCACCTGATAGTTTATGTACCTTGGAAAGTAAATCATCCTGCTTAGAGGAACTCAGGTTTTGGACAGGAGAAGTTACACACATAAAACCTACTGATATCAGGACATAGAGAATCAATGTCATTGTCACTCTTCGAAACACCATATCAGACCCTCCAATATTTCAAATAGGCCAGTCTATACAGATAATTCCTTTTGTGTTGCATGTCACAAATCCTCATACTATCAATCTCACACATCAGATCAGACTCTCCTCTGTCCCCCATTCCCCATGTCCGGGTTCAGACCCTACAAACTTCCGGACATAGATGTCGTCAGTATACAAGGTCTGAGTTCGATGCCTGTTACTAAAGATCGGAGCGAACCTGTTCAGGTAGTTGGTGTTTGAAGAATTCGACCTCAAATCAATAGTGTGGGTCGTTCCATCTGAATGGTCTTCGAGTGTTCCCAATAACCCAACAGAGAGCTGAATCT
>JAEOST010000695.1 GCA_016840245.1 Candidatus Thorarchaeota archaeon | reverse complement strand
TGTTCCCAGATTGGAATGCATGAACGTGGTGAGTACGGATGTTGCTTGAATCGTTTCTACTGAAATATCGTCTTCCGGGAATCCCAAATTCTCCTTTAGGTTTGTATCCCAGTTCCATCATGACTTCATTGTAATCATCCAATTTAGAGATAGTCTTCACTTCTAAGAGAATGTCAATGATTGGCTTTGCACTCATTCCAGGTATCGCGGTACTACCAATATGAGAAACAGATACTAGCTCGTTTCCTAGAACCTCTCTCAATCTAACAACTTCTAGCTGATACAATCTTGGCCAATCACTGTCATAGGGAACAACCTTGACTTCTCTTGCCAATCAGCAAACCTCAGCTGATGGTACTATAGTTCAGCCATTAATTCTATGTTCTAGGAGAAAGTTGATAAGAGAAAGTCATAGTGCCTGAAATCGCCACGATACTTCCGATATCGTTACGCTATGGCCCGAGTGGTGTAATGGCAGCATAGGGGATTGTGGCTCCCCTGACGGGGGTTCGATTCCCCCTTCGGGCCCCATTTCTTCAATTTTAGAAAAGCAAGTATTTATACTCGCTGAAACCAATGCTCACCGAGGAACGCAGAACTATCTGCTACTTAGAGGGTTCATAGTTGAAGCGACAGATTTGTCCAACGTTTTTCCTTGTTTTTCTAATTGCTATTATCGTCATTCCGACTGCACAATCGCAGATAGCCACATTGAATTTGAATGTCAACCCCGAGTCTACGGTGACTCAAGATGTGAGTCCTCTGAAGATTTTCGCATTCAATCATCAATCGGGTAGTTTCGGAACTGTTCTGAGCGAAGTAGAAAGTTCGGAAAATCTCGATCACCAAAATAACATTGAGTCTTTCACATTCTCTCCGTTAGTCCCTAAGACCGGATCGGATTTTGGTACCATTAGCACTCAATTTCAACCTCGAAGAGTCATGTATTATGATATATCTGATAAGACAACTCCTGGTTCCAATCCTGAGAATCAAGTCATTTCAGAAAGACTCGCAGAATATCTAGAAGAAAATGGTTCAGAAACAAGTATCCGAGTCATAATCACATTGAAAGACCAACCTCAGATTGAAGACAGGCTGAATATCAAAGAAAACGCATATCGAAAAATCAGTAGTTACGCACAAAGTCATTCTACTGATTCACTAGCATTCTTGGAAGTAGTTGATATGGAAACCCAACGCATGCGGATTGACCTGAAGAACAGTGCGTTGGCTGCAACATCATCTAGTCAGAATCAGCTCACAAATCATATTCTAAATCTCAATGGAATAGTACATCACAAATACGCCTTCTTGAACGCTATCGCTGTAAGCTTGGATCCTGATGCGATTGAAACTCTCTCAGACAACCCTCTCGTTCAGAGTATTGTATTGGACGAGCTCCAGCCTATTCTACTAGGTTATAGTGTTGAGAGTATCTATGCTGATGATTGGCACAGCTATGGATATGATGGATCCCCTTGGGATGTTGCTGTTCTTGATACTGGTGTTGATGAAACTCACCCAGCTCTGGAAACACGAGTTATTGATGCGGAGAGCTTCGTTTCAGGTGTTACGGATCCTGACGATATTCATGGACATGGAACACATGTGGCTGGAATCATCGCAAGTACAAGATCTGCATCACCAGGCGTTGCACCAGGAGCGTCTATAATAAACGCAAAGGTCGGGAACCCAGGTGCTTTTGATTCAGATGTGATTGCAGGAGCTGAGTGGGCTGCAACAGGAGCCGCTGATGATGCAGAAATCATCAATCATAGTTATGGGGTTGGTGTAAGCAAAGGAGAATTTATCGATGCTTTTGTGGACTATTATGACATTGTATGGGTGGGAGCTGCTGGTAACGATGGACCAAGTTCTGGAACAGTCGCCGATGTCGGTTACAATATGATAACTGTAGGGAGTATGGACGATCATAATACCGTTTCACGAACCGATGATACAATCAGTGACTTCAGTAGTCGTGGACCCACATGGGATAACAGAATAAAGCCAGATCTAGTTGCACCAGGAGATGGTATTTCTGCACCGAACTATGATTGGGAAGGACTTTTTGGACTAAATCCAGATTATGTATCAAAAAGTGGTACAAGCATGGCTGCACCACATGTCGCAGGCGCAGTTGCACTTCTTTATAGTTATCACAGCCTCGAAGACACAAAATACTACAAGACACTCCTCATGCATACTGCTGATGATTTGGGTACAGCTGGCCCGGACAATACTTGTGGTTGGGGTTATGTAAACATGGCATCAGCGTATTCAAACCGTGACAATGTTTTGTCAGGAACTATTCAGCAAAGCGAATTTGTTTGGTTCAGAGTACACCTTACAGCAGGGAGTTCTTATCAAGCAACAATGGCTTTCGAACGACACGGAGAATATTATCCAAGCACAAATACTAATTCTCTCGAAGTGGTCAGTGATCTGGACCTTGCTATTTATGCCCCTGATGGTAGTCTACTTGATTCGTCAGCTAGTGGTCTCAATAATGTTGAACAGGTTGATATTGTGTCAGCACCAGCAACTGGATACTATCGAATCAGAGTATACGGATATAGAGTTGATTCTGGTGTGGGAACTGAATCTTTTTCGCTTGCTCACGACGGAGGGTTAACTCAAATTTATTACCCTAATACAACCAACGTATCAGTGAATGGGGTTTCAGTAGCAAATGGGGCAACAGACGGTAGTTTCTATCGTACAGAATATTTCACTATTGGAATTGCAGTTAGTGATATAGACACAGTCCCAGCCGACTTGACTGTTCAGATGGAAGTTTATGATCCAAATGACACATATCGCGTGACTCATATGATGCCATACAATTCCTTAGTAGATTTGTGGGAAAATACTTGGACATTCGGTCAGGATGCTATGGTTGGTAGATGGCATATGATTGTGAAGACAAGTGATAACACTGGTCTACAGAGTCAGGACTACCATTTCTATTTCTGGTGCATCAATGAAGTGCCAGAGATACACACGGTTTCTTTGAGTTCTAATTCAATACGGCGTGTGAATGATACACTCGATATCAGCACATATGTAACAGACTACCATGATGGAACTGATTTAGAAACCTATTTCGTCACCGGAATGCCAAATGGCACATATTCATACTTCTTGATGGACAAGAATCCAATAAGCGAGATCTTCTATCTGGATATAACATTCTCCGAATCTGTCCAATTGGGTACATGGAACTATTCAATCTATGTTATTGATAGTGATATGGGAGACTCATTTGCAGATTTTGGTTATTTTGAGATTCTAAACCATCAGTACCTTCTTACGATTCTTTCTCCTGAGGGCACTCCTACA
>JAEOST010000694.1 GCA_016840245.1 Candidatus Thorarchaeota archaeon | reverse complement strand
AACCATGGAGCATCCCAGAGCATGTAGTCATCCCAATTCATTGGAACCTCTAACTCATGAGCGCGAAGGTCTACCCAATGCAGGACATGAGGGATAAATGGAAAATGACCCTTCTTCCAGATTTGTATTCCAGCATCAATTGCCCTCTGAACATTGGCTTCAATCTGTTCCATTGTAGATGCTGTGTAAGGTCCTGCCACGTAGATTTTCATGCTCTTCAAGTGTTCTCACCAACTGATAGTTCTGCTTTCTTGTCATGTTGGTCTATTTCAACGTGTTTGCAGTCAGGATTTCATGTGGGGAGTTCATTAAGCATCGGTACAACAGTCCTATGGGCAATAGACGTTGACCCGGAAGACAAACGAACATGTTCATGTACTCGAAATCATAGGGATACCATCAACTCATCGAGAATGGCAAGATGAGTTTCGGCAAAAGATGACTCGACATCTGGGTGCACTCATGTATTCAGATGTTTCATCCGCCTTCAGACTCCAGTTCTCACCATCCCAAACAAGACTGCAGTATTTGACAAAAGGCTCAGATAGTGGATTGGACATTCTCGAGACCTCCCTTCTGTCTCACTTTCCTGACTTCTCCTATCAACGGCCAATGCAGACCATCACATTTCCCTTCGATCGAGATGTGGCCATTGCCCAGATATCAGGAGTTCCCAGAATAATCTCAAAGTCTTTAGACTCCATGACCGAGATGTTATCCCAGTCAAAGAGTCACTCACTCTATCAGGTCTGGGCTGTTCCTCGTAAGCCAAGCTATATTGAACGGTTCAAAGCTAGAAAGCGGTACAAGTCCAACCTTCAGAAGGCTCAAGAACAGCATAGTCAGGACACGTTCTTTGGACCTGAAACCCGTAGCGTGATCAATCCTGATGCGTTGAGAGCCGCGGACCATCTTGAAGCTCTCTACACTCGAATGAACTCTACGTTTGTATTGGATTGCCGCGTTACTATCGCGGTTAGCAATCTGCACGACAACGAGCCTGTGCTACGAAATGCGGTCAATATCCTCCTCTCATCAATCTCTCCACACGACAGAGACCAGCAGTTCAATATCAAGTATCTCTCTGGAAAGAAAGCTGTCACTGCATTAGAGGCCTGTCTCATACTAGAACAAAATGGAAAGGGAACTCCTCTACTACCTGCTGAGGCTGTTCCCTTCTTTGATATCCCACTTGTTGACACTAGCATAGAACACACTCATCCAGTGTCTCTTGATTCTAATTGATTCACTGGCCACCTCAAGAACTTCTTCTGAGCACATAGACAATCATAACTATCGCTGCTATGACGAATGTTGATGCAACCATAATCAGAAGAATATCCGAGGACGGAGGGGGACTGGGTGTAGTAGTCGTTGTACTTGTAGGTGATGACGTTGTTGTACTTGTAGGTGATGACGTTGTTGTACTTGTCTGACCCGTTGAGGTTGTCGCTGATGATGTGTTGGTCGTAGATACAATACTTGTGGTACTACTACTCTCTGTAGTGGTTGGCATTGTACAGTGTGGATCATTCTCTGACATGTCTAACCAAGTATTATTGTCATAGCGGTAGACCCAGGTGTCTCCATACTGGGGACCTTCAGTGTCCATTCCACCATACAGGATAGTGACCTCACAATTCGGGTCGTATGCCAATCCAGTGTTTATTCTAGGACTGGGTGGGTTACTAGGATTTCTATTCGTCCAAGTACGAATTTGAGCATTGTATGACCAAGTTCTATCCATCGCATTGTCCCCAATCTGACCTCCAAACACGATACAACGTTGATTAACTGAGTCATAGGTCATTGCTGGCCATTTCAGACCGTCAGGTTCACTTACAGTCGTGACCTCGGTCCAAGTATTTGCAGTCACATTGAAGGTCCAGGTGTCATCCTGATGCCCTTGATAAGCAGTATTGCCATTGGTGAGCACAATGAGATTGATTGACTCATCATAGACCATAACATGTCCATAACGTGCGAGTGGAAGTGTAGTTGGTTCAAGCTCTGTCCATTCACGAGAGGTGCAGTTGAACTTCCAGGTGTCGTCTGTGTCCCACCCGCTCGAATTGAATCCACCAAAGAGTATGACGCAATTGGACTGTGGATCGTATGCTAATCCGAGTGAGTGGTGCACTCCAGGGCTGATGGCAGTTTCAACCTCTGACCAGATCTGTGTATAACAGTTCATTGACCATGTGTCTGTATAACTAAATCCTCCAAAGAGGATAATCTCATTGGTCTGGTTGCAATACACCATTGCAGCATTTGACCTTGCAGGTGGATTTGTCCTCAGCTCCAGTTCAGTCCACGTATTAGTTGGGTAGTTGTAGACCCAAGTGTCTCCGACTGCATGAATACCCCCCTCAAAAACAGTGCCACCAAACATCACAGCCACACCATTATGAGGGTCGAAGACCATCGAATGTGCACTTCTTAGACCAGGGTCTCCTATTACTTGCAGGCAATCAGAATACTCCACTAAGGTGGCTGATGATATCAGTGCGATGAGTATTGAAGTTATGATGAGAATTCGGATTTTCATTATTCATCTCCCTATGCCGTAAACCTTTCCAAACGCACCAAGTCAACTATCTATCTTTAGACCTCTAATATAGCAGAGGGCATCAACGCAATGACAGCATGATTTAACACAGTGAGTTCTTCCCTTATATGTTGAGAAGCGTGCTGAGGATTGTTAGGATGGCTGATGTACAAGTAATTCCCACTGAGTTTGAATCTGAGGGTGAGACAATAAGGGGTAATTTTGTAGCTCCTATCGGTGAGGGTCCGTTTCCTGGTATCTGCAAGTTTCACGGAATCCCAGGGGGGCCTGACCAAGTGACAGGACTGGCAACAGACCTTGCTCAGGCTGGGTTTGCTGTACTTACCTTTGACTTTAGAGGATTCAGACAGAGTGATGGAATATTCACTCTTGCAGGACAGATACTGGATGCGAAAGTAGCCATCAGCCATCTCTTAGACTCAGAACTGACAGCAGACTCATGGGCTGGAGTATATGGCGCAAGTTATGGAGGTGCAGTTGCGGTGTGTGCAGCAGCACAAGACACACGAATCAAGGTTGTATGTCTTAGAGCGCCTGTCTATGACACGCTGTGGTTTGCTAAATCACCAATGATTCGTCCAGCAGTTCAACAAATTCTAGCAACTGATCCCACACAGATTCGAGGGATTGACGACCCTGAGATTCGTGAGAGAACTCTGGTCAGTATGGTGGAGGATGCAAAGACTCACAATCCCATGAATGAGATAGCAAAGATTTCCCCAAGACCGCTGTTTGTCATAACTGGCAGTGCTGATGTCGGTATTGACCTGGCAGGGGTAAAGCGGCTCTATGAACTGGCAGGTGATCCAAAGGACTTTGTGGTTGTCGAGGGTGCGGACCATGAGCTCTCTGACCCTCGAACATATGAGATTACTATGAAATCTGTTGTTCAGTGGTTCATTAAACAGTGGAGTGCAGTGAGATAGAATTCTACTTTTTCTTCTTCCGGGGAGTCACACGAATCCTCATGACTTCCTCAGGTTCATCATAGATATCAGACCATTGCTCGGGAGTCAGAATCTCTCTGAGCTTGTCCTTTCCTCCCCTCTTCATACGCTCACTTGTATAGGTCAATCTTTTGACCTTCACTGGCACTTTAGGATCGTCAAACTCATCCTTGTCATACTTCTTCATGGTGATTTCCATGTATTCATGAAGATGATCCAGTTGGTCCTCAAGTGCGTCTCTCTCCTTATCGAGCTTGTAGTACTCCTCACATATCTTACGCATCTCTTCCTCGTATTTCTCCTGAATACTCATGATAATTGCCTCATGCTATCTCTGACAGAAGCAATACCAGATAATAACGATTCTGAGTATGTGAAGATAGACTGATTAGAAAGGAAAATATCATCCCATTTCAAGGCGCATTGAAGGGCCATTCAACCTAGAGGCGTGATAGAATGCATGAAGAACAACCTACTTTGGATAGAAGTTTCATTGGAAAGGAATATCGCACAGATCCCAAAGAAGCCACGGCAGACGATATGATGCACTACGCACGGGCTACCAATGAAACGAACCCACTTTACTTTGAATCTGAGAATCCGGCACCCCCACCTCTCTATCCTGTTTCTTTCTTACCAGACATTTTGATGCAACTAGTTGATGACTCAGAGGACATGAACCTCAACATCCTGCGAGTTGTTCATGCAGAACAAGAGATGTGGTGGAGAGAGCGTATTCATCCTGGTGATAAAATCATAACAACGGCTAAGATTGTCAATATTGAGCAACGTGGTGTGAATGAGTTGATTGACCTTCACATTCACTGCAACAGTGAAGGAACACCGAAGGTGGAGATGAGATATCGATTACTTATGAGAGGGAAAAAGAAGGCTGAGAAGAAACCCTCAACATCTAGTCCACCTCCTGACCTTGGAAAGAAAATTGCTCAACACTCAATCCTAGTCACTGATGACCAAGGGCAGAGATATGCAGAAGCCTCAGGGGACCATAATCCAATTCATACCAGCGACGAGATTGCTAGAAGTGTTGGACTCCCTGGCATGATTCTCCAAGGACTATGTACCATGGCAATTGCTTCTCAGACAATTGTGAATGAAATTCTCGAAGGTAATCCAGATAGATTGCGGTACATGAAGGTCCGCTTCTCAAGACCGGTCTTGATGGGACAAGAGCTTACAACAGAAGTCTATGAGGGTGAAGAGGAAGATAGGCTTCACGTTGTTCAATTTGTAACCAAGAACCCGTCTGGTGAACCTGTACTGACAAGTGGAATAGCTAAATTCTAAGCATGTTAGATTGAAGATAACCACTAAAGAAACTCTACGATGACAGTTCCTTCATAACCTGAGAGTTTCCGCTCAGTGATATCATCACCCGATGGAGTCACTATCTTCCAACTGTCAGTGACCTTATAATCTGTGAATGGCCATGAATTTTGTAGGGCTTCACCGAAGGATGTATCTGGGAGTCCCTTGATGAAATGTTCCCGATTCGACTCTTTCATCTTGACGACTCTTGTGATCATTCCTTCGAATCCCTTCAAGCTACCGCGTCTCATAGCAAATATCTCTCATATTACTATAATAGGCTTCCACATCGCGCATAGAATCTCCATCTACTCATCCTATGTGGAGATGTCGCCCGGACCCCTTGGTATTCCACTATACTTAGACCAGAAGATACGACCTCCCAAAATAGCTATCACCGTCACTGAACCTACTGTCACTGTGAGTAGCACGACAGTCGGTGTATGGTCCACTGGTACTGGTCTATTAATTACATAGACCAAGACCATGTCGGAGACCGTATTCCCCCCAATATCAACTAGTTTCAATGTATAGGCATAGGCACCAAGACTAAGAGTATCTATATTTTGTACAATCAAAGACTCATTCCACAGACCAGAAGCAATCAATACACTGTTACGATGAATCTCATAGGATATTGGATAGTCATCACTGGTGTTCCAGATAATCTGATTCCCTATCTCTCCAAGGTAATACGTCACATCCTCTGGATTATCTTTTACTGGCAGTGTCGTGTCTTCGAATACAGTCACTTCGATGCCCTGTTCTGCTATCAGATTCTTAGTGTCATTCACTATCAAGTTGTAGAAGTAAGATCCAACACCAAGTCCGTCAACATTCACAATCACATCGCTACCATTCCACAACCCATTTTGAATAATAATTTCATTTCTACTCAGAATGTAACTCTGAGGATTCTCAGCTCTTGGAGACCATGTGATTACATTATCTGACGCGCCAATATGGTATGTAAGATTCTCAGTGTGACCAATAAACTCTGGTGGTAAATTGTCTGAAACTATGACTATCGTAGTCATTGTGGCAGTATTATCATAGGTGTCTGCTGCATGAATGGTAAAGTTATGTCCTCCCAGGGGTAGGTCATAGACTTCTACTTTGATCTCATCTCTATAACTCCACGAGCCGGCAAGGCTTAACTCATCATCAATCCAGACAGAAAACCAGTCTGGATGTAAATCAAGGAGTAACCACGACACAGTTAGGTTAGAGGGAGTATAATCAACGTGGATAACATTTATTCCTACAATATATGGAGCGACAGTATCAATAATTATTACACTTCCAGCTGTCAACGTAGACTCTGAATTCGATTCATCCACCATTTCCCAGCCAATAACTCGTACTTTCACCATGAATTGGTCAGTGTATTGCCAGATGTCAGTATCCCATGTTATGTTTCTAACATCAAAACCTGCGGCATAGAGCTGGTAGCTTGCTCCTGCATCGTTTGAGATAAAGACCTCGTGATTGAACTCATGATCTCTATTTCTTGAGATCGTTGACCATGTGATGTTATGTATACCCGTCCAGACCTCTCCCCCGACAGGACTCAGTAGGTTGATGTGAGGAACAAAGAAGTTGTTGAATGTGAGCGAGGTGTAATTCTCCTCAAAGTATACATCGCTCGAATTGTACCCGTACACTCTGATATCATAGGTCTCGTTT
>JAEOST010000693.1 GCA_016840245.1 Candidatus Thorarchaeota archaeon | reverse complement strand
TTTTTTCCCTGATGTCATTATGTTCCATTTCTGCTGCATAGAGGACAGAGGCAGCAATTGGGGCAGGGGTAGGATATTGCTCTAGAGACTCATTGTACTCCTCAAATCGATTCATTGATTGAAGTGTAATCTCAAGATCTCTAAGACGCAAGAACTCCACCGACTTTATTTTGCTTGATGAATGAACCAAAGTCTATACTGATGAATTATGTTGTTTGTACGTGAAACAGCCCCAGGTAATACCTACTCTTATGAGTTCCATATGCTCCATAGGCTCCAGTCGCAGTCCATTGGAACTTGCCTCAAGTTCTTATGGAAATGTTTATGTCCCAGTTTGTACTGTTCATGTTAGATTCGGATTGGAGTAGATGATGAGATGGAGAAACCACTCGATAAACTGTTTGACAAGTTCTTGCAAGGCCAAGCTATTTTCAGAGATAGGACAGCGTTGAGACCCACGTACGTGCCTGAAAGCCTTCCATATAGGGACGACCAAATGAGTCGAATTGGATCCATCTTGGGACCAGCACTTAGAGGAGCTCCACCGTCCAATATTCTATGTTATGGAAAAACAGGTACTGGAAAAACTGTGGTAGCACGATATGTACTTGATATGTTGGTGAATAAAGCTGAAGAGAGTGGAATAAATGCACCTTTGACCGCTTTTGTGAATTGCAGGATAGTAGGGACTAACTATAGAGTGTTGAAACGATTGTGTGACCAAGTGGATGCGACCATGCCTGATGGGTCTGAGGTTCCTTTCACTGGACTACCTACAGACGAGATTCGAGAGGTCTTGAAGAACAAGTTGGACTCCAATACGAATATCCTTACAGTAGTACTTGATGAAGTTGACAGCTTGTTGAAACGTGATGCGGGACAAGGCAATGATATTCTCTATGGATTAACTCGAATGAATGGAGAGCTGGAGAATAGTAGAATTACAATAATAGGGATAAGTAATGACTTGACCTTCAAGGAGATGCTTGATCCACGGGTCTTGTCAACCCTTGGAGAAGAAGAAGTGATATTCTCACCCTACAATGCCGTAGAGCTAAAGGGTATTCTGAAGCAGAGAGTGGAACTCGCCTTTAACAAGAATGCTATTGGCGATGAGGGAGTGATTAACCTAGTTGGAGCCTTGGCAGCTCAGGAACACGGGGATGCACGCAGAGCACTTGATTTGTTAAGAACTGCAGGAGAGCTTGCAGAGAGACGCGGTGATGAAGCGGTTACTCAAGACCACGTACGCGAGGCACAGAAGGTCATAGAACGTGATACCATCACTGAAACAGTGAAGACCCTGCCAATGCAGTCAAAGGCTGTTCTGTTTGCAGTTTATGTTTTAGCCAGTAAGGGACAACGAGACATTTTCACTGGAGAATGTTACAATGTCTATTCTGAGATAGCAAAATCCCTTTCTCTAGATACATTGACTCAAAGACGAGTTTCCGATCTTATCTCCGAACTTGATATGTTGGGTTTGATTAATACTACAGTGATTTCAAAGGGCCGTTATGGAAGGACGAAGAAGATCAAGCTTGCTGTAAGTAAGAAACAGATTGGCGTCATTCTGGATGATGATACTCGACTAAGTAAGGTAGCACAAGATATTCTTGAGTGAGATTGCTCATACTCAGATACTACGTAGACAGGTCGTAGAAGAATCTCACATCAGGCGCTCCAGTTCGGAGATTCAGAAGGGTGACGATGCCTGGAGTTGGCACTATTCCTTGTTTACGCATGAAGTCAGTCTGGGATTGAAAAGTTCCTGAGTTGATGATTTGTACCCCACGATAGTTGTCAACAGCATTATGATGAGCGTGACCAAAGTGTACTATATCTGGTGGAGTGTCAATAACCATCCAGTCTCGATGGAGTGGAGCAAGTTCGGTTTTCCCTCCATACATAGGCACGAGATGGCGTTTCTTGAGTAATTCTTTCATTGGTTTTGCAGGTTCTGTATACGAAGCTCCGGGAATACTTGTCACCAAGTCGTCCAGACTGTCACCGTGCGTCAATAGAACGTTCACACCCTCAACAACCACTTGGCTGGGGTCACCCAGCATAGTGATACGGTCTCCAAGATCGTACATTGGTTTAGCAAATTCTTCTGAAATTGGAGGTTTTGGTAGAGCTTGCCTGTTTGCATCATGGTTACCAGGGATGCAGAAAATCTTGATGTGATCAGGAAGTTTTCGTAGCTTGCTTGCAAAGTGCGTATATTGATCATAGATGCTCTCGATTACTAGATCGTGTCTCTGTGAGGGATAAACACTGATTCCATCCACCATGTCACCAGCAATGAAGAGATACCTGATTTGGTTCACAAGGACTTTGTCTTCTTCGTCAACGTCGCGTCCATTCATCCAACTAATGAGCTGGTCAAATTCATCTTCTAGAAACTCTTTGCTACCACAATGAGTGTCAGAGATGAAAACAGCGTAGACGTCTCGTTTGGCTCTGCCAACTTCTCGGGCAGTTGGGATATCTGGGAAAATTACATCATCAGCAATCATCCTCGCATTTTCATCAACAAATCCAGAAAGACAGGTGATTTCGTCTAGAAGTAGCGAGTTTGCCTTTTCAGCGAGTTGTTGTCCTTTCAAACCTTCTCTGGTTGCAGGAATAATACAGATTATTGAATCATCTGCATCCTCGAGTTCAATTATCACATTTCGTGATTGAGAGATTCTCTTATCCTTTACAATTCCAAGCACTGTCTGAGTCGTACGACGTGCTGTCCGCATACCCTCTTTGGTCATTGCTTTTCTCTGCTTCGCAGAATCCTTTCTTAGTTTGGCAATCTGTGGTGATACTGCATTTGCTGTATCAATTCGACTCATGTATATCCGTTTGAGGCGATTGAATCGGTCTTTGAAGAGGGCTAAGAAGTCCTCTACAGTTCCTTCCGATCCAACCTGCTCGGAGTCGGGGTTCTTTTCTATTCGGAACGACCATTTCGACTCACTATCATCATCAAACGCAGACTGTGGTGGTGTTTCAGAAGATGCAGGTTCTGGTACTTCTTCAGCTTCCTTAGTTTCCTCCTCAGGTGCTTCGTCTGAGCTCTTTCCATCTACAAGTGATTCAACATAAGAACGTGAGAGCACAGAAGGATGTTTTCCAGCTGTGTCACTAATGATAACGGATTTGACTGTTTCAAGAGGAGTGTCTAGATTTAGGATGTATTCTAATGCTTCAGGGGCCACTTGGAGTCCTGACTCAATTAACAACTCGAGTACATTGCGTCGGATTGAAGATGTCACTTGGCCACCGGATAAGGGCATACAGGTTTCTCGTTTTAAACATCTTCCATCGTGGATGACAATTACACGAGAAAACGACCTGCGGGAAATGTAATAAGTCGAATCCATAGAATCCAGTTGGCGCCCTCCTTTGTTAGGTGAAAAGAATATGGTCAATATCAGGAGACTCCAACAGACTGGTGGGAAAAATGGAAGTTCCTTTCTGATTATACTACCAAAAGAATGGGTAGTAAGACAAAAGCTGAGTAAAGGAGACCCTGTGGTGGTTGCGGAACGTGAGGATGGTTGTCTGATTGTTGATCCGCGCCTTCCAAAAGCTGGTGAAAGAAGGACAACTACTGCACAGATGGAACAGAATCTACAATGGGAGATAACAAGCAGGTATCTGCTTGGTTTTGACGAGATTCGCATTGTCAGTAAGGAACCCATCAC
>JAEOST010000692.1 GCA_016840245.1 Candidatus Thorarchaeota archaeon | reverse complement strand
GTCTTTTGAAGTGATTAAGAACGCACTCATATCTTGTGCAAGAGAGATGAGTCTTGCACTAAGACTTACTGCATTCAGCCCCAATATCAAGGAACGAAGAGATTGTAGCTGTGCAATATTTGATGCGGAGGGCAGACTGGTTGCTCAGTCCAAGGATATTCCAGTTCACTTAGGAGCAATGCCACTTTCTGTAAGGTCGTGTATCAAACAGCTTGGTAGGAAATTCAAAAAGGATACCATGGCATTAGTTAACGATCCATTCTCAGGAGGCTCGCATTTACCTGACCTCACACTTGTGGCTCCTGTTTACGCTGATGAAAGACTGATGGCATTTACAGCAAATAGAGCACATCATGCTGATGTTGGAGGAATTAGTCCGGGTTCTATGCCAGGGAACTCGACCACAATTCATGAGGAAGGAGTGCTCATAAAACCCACAATAGTTGTTGAGGATTCACAACTAGTTAGATACAGCATTTCAGATCTCCTCAGATCAACAAGAACACCTGATGAACGTCTAGGAGACCTCTCTGCACAGGTGGCTGCAAACAACGTTGGAAGGAAAAGAATTACAGCTGTAGCGGATACTCATGGATGGGATGTGTTAACTCGTATATTCGATGAATTAAGGAATTATTCAGCAAAGATGATGCAGTCTGCAATAAGTCAGTATAACGGGATGAGTGGTACCTTTACAGACCACATGGATACTGATGGAACCGGTACTGAGATGATTCCGATTCTTGTAGAGGTTTCCATCAAAGATGATAGAGCATATGTGAATTTCCAAGGCACATCATCTCAGGTTACGGGAAACATCAATTGTCCGCTTGCTTCTTCTCTCTCCTCAGTATACTATGTCTTCATTACACTCTTTGGTAGGAACATTCCGACAAATGAGGGATGCTGGAGTGTCCTTGATGTCCATATACCAGAGGGCTCATTACTCAATCCAAGATATCCAGCTGCTGTTTCAGCTGGAAATGTTGAGACTTCCCAACGAATTGTGGATGTTACACTTGGAGCTCTGTCAAGTATTATTCCAGAGAGAGTTCCTGCTGCGAGTCAAGGGACTATGAACAATGTCACTATTGGAGGTACAGATCCACGAACAGGTAAGGCCTTCTCGTTTTATGAAACAATTGGAGGTGGTGCTGGTGCAGTACAAGGGATTCATGGAACCAGTGCGATTCACGTCCATATGACAAACACATTGAACACACCAATTGAGGCTCTTGAAACTGCATTCCCACTTCGAATAACTGAATATTCAATCAGACATGCAACTGGTGGAAGAGGAAGGTGGCAGGGTGGAAATGGTATCGTTCGTCAGATTGAGATACTAGCTGAAGATTGTACTGTATCAATTCAATCTGAGCGACGAGAAACGCAACCGTGGGGTCTCTTTGGAGGGGAGTATGGAAAAGTAGGGAGGAACCTCTTAAGAATAGACAATATAGAAACAGAACTTGAAGCAAAAGTAACTGTTGAAGCTCAAAGGGAATCAACTGTTAGGATTGAAACACCTGGAGGGGGTGGATGGGGTGAACCCACCCGGTAAGACCCCTCTATGGATTTTAAAATTTCTAGACCTTCAATGCAACGTTACCATTTACTGCATTGATTCGCATCATTCGTGACTCTGTACCAGCTGTTGCTTTCACATAATAAGTTGGAACATAGAATCCATCCAACTTTGTGAAGGTGAGTTTGTGTTCAACGACACGTTTAGCCTCAGCAGGTGCTTTGCCTGCCATCTTCATAACAGCCTTGATTACTTTCTCTATTGTATTGAATTTCCCTGAACTCACAGAGACTTTACGTATCCATGCTGCAGTTGCACTCTTCTTACCAGGTCCTTTGAGTAGTCGCTCCATGGTTCTTGCAGGAGTTCCAGTAGAACCGTCAAGTGTTAGTGCATCTTTCCTCTCTGATTCAAACAACTCAACCACATCTATGAATATGGCCTTTCCAGGAACGTCCTTACCCTTCTTTGGAGTATGTACTTCCTTACCAACCAGAGCAGCTGCCATACCATCAAGAGCTCCAATCTCAACCTTGTTAATTCTCAAGAACTTCATGTCTAGAGTTGCATCGTACATACTATAGAAGTCGTATTTCAGAGCCGGTTTACCCAGCTTCAATGCATCTGTCGAAACCCCCAAAATCTCAGCAGCAGTTCCTGCCGCAAGCTTTGAAGCTTTTTCTGGTTTGACTTTCTCCCTGAAGTAGTATAATTTCTTCTTCTTAGTATCTGTCTTCATCTTCGCACTCGCACCGGTCACCTTGAAGAGTGAAGGTGAGAATTTTGCTTTCTTCTTGGTAGACTTCTTCTTTGGCATATTGTACCACTAGTACAAGATGATGCATGCTGCTTTATGTTCTCTTTGGCCGCTACTTGTGGGCAAATGCTAAACGAATTTTTGAATCGATATCATAGATTTTAGCAAAACCAACACGCTCGAATTGGAGAAAGGTGCCAAGTTCGAGATCCTTGATAACAGGCTCGGCAAGCCCAGTTACTGTTTCACCCTCTACTGTAATCATTTCAACTGGAAGAGCAGTCGTCTTTGGAATCCAATGAAGAATCGAACCACCAACTTCTCGTATCTGTTCAACTTCCATACTATGAAATTCGCAAGAAGGAACCTTTCCCTTTCGAAGTTTGAAGTTTGCTAAGTCCTTCATCCTGAAAAGATCACCGTCGTCTATTCGCTCGTAGTCACGATTAGAGATACCTAGTATGACCTCATCCCCGGAACCACCCAGGGGGATTTGTCGTGTACCCCTATCAGGGAAGTCCGGATGAACAGGTGCTTCAGCAATCGAGATATCAGAGGATAGCCCACTGGGTTTCAACCAAACTGGTTCTTGAACGAAGAATAGTCTAGGAGCATCAGCATCTTTCATTTTACGATTCTCAGAATAAACTGCTTTCATAGAGAATGAGATATCTACAATACTCAGACCCAGCTCAAGCATCACTTTCTTTAAAGCATCAGGCTCAATACCACGCTTATCAAGAGACTGTAGACTCCACGTTCGTGGATCATCCCATCCTGCATAGGTTCCATCCAGAACCTCTTTCCTAGATTTACTCTTACTCAGTGTAGCATCTTGGAACTTGAGTCGACCATAGTATAATAACTCAGGCTCTTGCCAGCCATAGATTCTCCAAATGTGTTGCTCGATTTTTCCTTCTTTGACTAAATCCTTACCACGTAAGATGTGGGATACACCTAACTCGTGGTCATCAATACCCCATGAATATTCTAGCAGAGGCCATACTCGATATTTCGAGCCAACCCTTGGATGATCGGTCTCGGATATCCTAAGGATTACATGATCTCGCATTGCAGGATCGGGATCATCCATCCCTGTTTTGATACGTACAGCAGCAGCCCTCTCTGGATAAGTTCCATCTAACATCTTTCCCCAGCGATCCAGGTTCTCCTCTACACTCAGAGTCCTGCAACCACACGCCTTCCCTTTCACCTTGTGTTCGCTTCGCCAGACGTTGGCATCACAATCACAGACATATGCCTCTTGACGATTAATGAGGTCCTCAGCATATTTGTAGAATAATTCTAAACGATCTGATTTGTAGACAGTTTCATGCCATTTCACACCCAGATACTCTAGTCCCTCTGGTATCATATCAAAGGCATCGGTTTCAACTACTTTCTCTGCGGACCCGATGGTATCATCAAAAACCAGGATGAGTTTTCCTCCATACCTTTTGACATAGGTATCGTTGAGGATGACCATTCTAGCGTTGCCAATATGTAATGGACCAGAGGGAAATGGTGCAAGCCTCATTACTACTTTGTCCCACTTGTCGTGATTTGGTAACTCAGGGAGCTCTTTGTCCTCTGGGCCAACCTCAATTTGGGTTTCCTCAAGTAATTCTGGAGCAATCTTCATCAGCTCAGCACGCTGCTCGTTTAGGCTCATTTTTGATACTTCTGAGACCACTTTCTCTGTAATCTCCTTGACATCACGAGCACGAGATCGAAGGTCAGCTCTAGAACCGAGGAGGGCGCTCATTACAGACTTCACGTGAGGTTTACCTTCATACTTTACTGCATTATCGAGTACAGCCTTGCGAATCTCAAATTCTAAATCATCCAAATGAGACAGCTCCAAGATTATGATTTTTACTACTCATTTAACATTAACTGGCCAAACGATGTGTGGAAAGCTGACATAGAGATATTCATGATTCGACGATTGTAGGATCCAGTG
>JAEOST010000691.1 GCA_016840245.1 Candidatus Thorarchaeota archaeon | reverse complement strand
CGAGATGCTCACTATTGGTGCAGATATTAAAGCGAAACATGTCGAGATTGATGGAAGTCAAATCCATGTTTCATTTTGGGATCTAGCTGGCCAAGAACGATTTGGTGCAATCAGGTCGGTATACTATAAGGGTCTGCAAGCATTAATCCTCATGGTAGACTTGACTAGAGCGGGGTCCCTTAATGTGGCAGAGAAGTATCTACTAGAAGAGATTCAACCAGTGACTGAGGGTGAGAAACATCTAAGGTGTGTCGCAGTGGTTGGCAACAAGTCAGATTTGACAGATTTAATTCAAGTCACAGATGAGGATTTGATACAATTAGCAAACCTCACTGAAGAAAAACTTGGATTAAAGACACTGATGCTGAAATCAAGTGCAAAGAGTCTGGATGCTGTCGATAAGATGTTTCATTCAGTGCTTGGTTGTTTGGTAAAGGCTAGGGGGTAGGTACAATGCAGATTGAGGTCAGTGTGGGTGACATCGGAATCGCATTCGCAGCTGTATCCGTTGCTACGACGATAATTGGTATGTTCCTTGCGTGGTTGTCAGAGAATAGACAGAAGCGTCAGGAAACCGCAATGGATGCTGTGTCTAATAGACTGTTACCATTCTACAATCTTGTACTCAAATCAATCTCCCGTATAGACCTCTATTCAACCATCGCAGGCTCGATTAGATATCAGGACTTACGTATAGATCCAGCTGAATATTATGAAAAAGCAGGGGATGCCTTTGTCTATATTCAAGAAGTGGAATCACGTCAACTCATTGTCAATATAATTCAGATTCTAGAGGGCCTAGATTTGCTTGATGACGACACCGAAGCGGATCAGTATCTTATCATTCTCTCTCAGGTCTTACCATTGATGAGTTTACTGAAGAACCAGATTGAGTTCTACATTGAGGAATATGCCAAGGTGATAGATGTCCCGTCTATTGATGATGAAACTGTGAAAGGAAGTTTTCGAACACAACTATCTCTTGCTGAGTCGGCGTTAAAGGAGATAATTGAAACAATAAACAAACAGGGAAAACATGAGTGATTACCTGTATTCCTCAACATGTACGATTCTCAAATTCTTTGCATCCTCATCTCTCTTGTGTCTTGTAACAAGTCCAATGCCTAGATGAAATTCAGAGTCAGGATCTTCCATCTCATCCTCTGGAACGAAAGTTAGGATGTCAGGATGATGATATCCTACAAGAACACCGGGAGGATCGTTGTAAGTAACAGGATTGAAATCACCAGCTGAACTACCTGGGTGAACCGGACCCCAATTCTTCATGAGATCTATAGCGTATTCCCTAGGATCTTGCTCAGGGTCTGTGCAGACAACACATGTCCCCTGTTCAAACAAGACCCAGCTTCGTCCAGGCTTGAGAATCAATCGCCATAGGTCAATCAATCTCTGATTCCGACTCTCATCCATTATGTTCAACTCGATTGTAGGATTTCAGGAAGTATTATCTTCTCGATGCAAACACTGCAATAAGTGCTTAGATAACTTGTACAGGTGTCTACTCATGAGTGACTTCAGTATATCAGAATATCACGACACTGCAGAGGTCTACAGGAAACTGGACCATCTGATGCAACTACCGGTACAGAGCATAAGACCAGATGCAATGGATGAGTATCTGCACCATTTTGATACGAAATGTAAGAAGTCCAAGGAGATGATTACTGAAGCAAAGAAGTACATCCCAGGAGGTGTACAGCACAATCTTGCATTCAACCATCCATTCCCAATTGTCATTGATAGGGCAGACGGTGCATATCTTTGGGATATTGATGGAAATCAGTATATTGACTTCCTTCAGTCAGGAGGTCCAATTATACTTGGGAATAACTATGGACCCGTTCGAGAGAAGGTAATAGAGGTCATTCATGAAAAGGGACCAGTGACAGGTCTCTTCCACGAATATGAATTGAAGCTAGCCAGAGAGATAAACAAACACATGCCATCAGTTGAGATGTTCCGTATGCTTGGAAGTGGAACAGAGTCAGTCATGGGAGCAATCAGGGTAGCTCGACTAGCTACTAAGAAGAAGAAGATAATCAAAATGGGAGGCGCTTACCACGGATGGAGCGACCAGATGGTCTATGGCTTGCACATCCCAGGAACTGGAAGCTACGAAGCACATGGTATTCCTGGTGGATGTCGAAAACACACTCATGAGGTTTTCCCAAATGACATCGATGCCCTGAGAAAGAAACTCTCAAGAAACAGAATCAGAGGTGGGACTGCTGCAGTGATTGTTGAACCAATGGGTCCTGAATCTGGAACTCGACCTATTGACAGGGATCACAATCAGCACATACAGGAACTGTGTGACCAATTTGATGCCTTGTTAATCTTTGACGAGGTTGTGACATTCGGAAGGATAGGTCTCGCTGGAGCACAGGGATACTTTGGAATTGTACCGGATCTAACCACATTTGGGAAGGTCGTTGCTGGTGGATACCCCGCTGCAGGTGGGTTCGGAGGTCGACGAGACCTTATGGAATATGTAGCTGCAGGGATAGAAGGTGGGAAGAAGAGAGCTTATGTTGGTGGTACTCTAGCTGCGAATCCTCTGAGCTCTGCTGCAGGTTATTTTGCAATTCAAGAAATCGAACGAACCAAAGCATGCGAGAAGGCCGGTCAGGCTGCAGATCGATTGAACAAGGGTCTTGAAGAAATAATTGATGATTTGAAACTCCCCTTTGTTGCTTACAATCAAGGAGCTATCTGTCATTTAGAGACCTCAGGTACGATGTTTGTGAAAATCAACCTTCTGAAGATTAAGTCAATCCTAAAAGAGATTAAAGTCAGACAGCATTTCATGGAAGAAATGGGAGCTGCCTACATGGCTGAGGGAATTGTTACACTTGCGGGGTCTCGAATGTACACAAGTCTTGCTGATACCAATGAGGTCATTGATGATGCATTGAAGCGATTCAATCGTGTTCTGGAGAATGTAGATTCAAAGTCCGAGTGATACAAAGAAAGAAGTGAATAATATGGATATTCAAGAGGCAAGAGAAGCGGTGTGCAGCTCGGGAAAGAAACTGCTTGAGAATCAGTTAGTTGGAGGAACATGGGGTAATATCTCATGCAGAGTTGATGAGACCTCATTCGTTATCACACCCTCTGGATTAAGCTACGAAACAGCAACTCCAGAAGACATGGCACTTGTTGAGTTTAAAGACAAGAAAGTCGAGTGGTCAGGCCCTCACAAACCATCATCTGAGATGAAGATGCATGTTGAGATATACAAGAGCAGAAAGAAGATTGGTGCGATTATTCACATCCATTCAATGAATGCATCAACCGTGGCTGCAGCCCGTCGAGAAATACCACCCATTCTTGATGATATGGCCCAAATCATTGGCCCCTCTGTGAGAGTAGCTAAGTATGCACTACCATCTACAAAGAAACTGGTGAAGGAAACTGTGAAGGCACTCAAGGGTCGTAATGCAGCACTCATGGCAAATCATGGAGCGGTATGTCTAGGAAGAGATATGGACGAGGCATTCACCTGCGCATTCGTACTGGAGAAGACCTGTAAGGCCTTCATCGAAGCTGAGTTTCTTGGTGGTGCTAAAACCATCAGCAAGTTTGAAGCACATATCATGCATCAATACTATCTTCGGAAGTACTCCAAAATAGAGGAGAAGTAAGTCTGCTTACTCACCTACGTTCTTACCAATAGACCATGCTTGTCCTACAAATTCACCCAGCGCCCAATAGGATCCCTTAGGACCTGGACGCGTGAAGACAATAGGATCCATCTTCTTTGGATCTAATACACCATCGGTCATAAACTGCTCTTCAGTGTAGATGCCCTTCACTTCACCAAGGATGATGAAGTGGTCCGTGAGTTCTATTAGATCATGAACAGAACACTCTACACAGACAGGGCACTCAGCTATCATTGGAGCAGTCTTCAACTCTCCATAGAACACCTCAAAGAGCTCAGACTTGTCTACATCTCGACCAGACACCAATCCACAGTAGTCAGTCTTCTCAACAAGCTTGGTTGAGGGGATATTGAGACTGAAAGTGTTGTTCTCTTTAATTCCCTTGAGCGTGTGGTGCTTCCTGTTCACAGATGCAGCCCAGATATTTGGAGTGAAATTCATTCGATTGAACCACACGATGTCCATGAAGTTCGGACGGCCGTCTACTAGTGATCCAATGAGCGCTGTTGGCTTTGGAAAGGGTGCAAGTCCGGGATTGATCTGTATCTTTGTCATAATCTGTCACCTGAAGTGATGAACAAGTAGCATTTGAGGTCAGTTTTCTAAGCAATTTCAAAGTCACAATTGGTGACCCTATAATGTGAATCTCCTTTAAATTAGAATCAAGACTGGAAAGATTACGTAGAAGATGCTGTTGATAAGTTATCTTTGAATGCGTATCATCATACTATTGAATATTCAAGGACGGGAGCCTCCTGACTATATTGGAAGACCCAACTGAAGACGAATCCGTGAGTGAATCAGCGGATGATATGACCAATCTAGAACCTACATGGCGAGAGTCTGTTAAATCTGTGATGTCCAATCGTAATTTCCGTGTGTTCATTGCTACAGCATGGATCTATTCAAGTATGCAAGTTATTGGCAGATATTATACACTCTATTTCAGGGACATAGGTATCTCTTACTTCTATGTCGGAGTCTTATTCTCAGCAGTGATTGCCATCATTCTAGTAGCATCTTTCATAGCAGGATATCTAGCTGATAACTACGACAGGAAGCGACTCTCCTACATCACTATGGGTTTCAATGCTGTAGGATTCCTCATTCTTGCATTTGCATATGACATCTGGTCAATAGCCCTTGGACTGTTGACAATGGCTTCATCAAACTTCACTGGCAAGGGTGGAACTGCATACATAATGGAGGTCATCGACCGAAGACATGGTGGAGTTGCAGTCAGTCTCTTTACCCTTGGGACAGTATTGGGTCTCGTACCCCTTTTTGCAGTCGGTGTTCTTCTGGGCACAGGTTGGTTATTTGTCGATGTCATGAGGGTCCTGTTTCTAGTGGCAGGTATACTCTATGTGGCATGTACCATTATTCGAATTATCTGGTTGGACTCAACGCCAGTACCAGAGAGGGATAAGACGAGTAGTTTTCTGAGAGATATGTTCTCTGAAAACTGGAGAGGAATAAGATTACTGGCTAAGATTTTCCCGGTATTTATTGCAGTTATGATTATTGATGCACTCAGCGACAATTTCTATGGATTCTCAAATCTATATTACGTCAATGAGACCCTTGCTTTTGGGATAGGAGACATCAATCTCATGCTACTATTGACTCTAATTATCTCAGTTCCACTCACATTGTATCTAGGTAGGGTGTTCGATAAGAGGGGTGGTAAGAAGCTGACCATTGCAGTATATTCAGTCATGCCAGTAGCGATATCACTCCTTATTATAGCACAGACAGTTCAATACATTGCACCTCAGAGTTGGGTTGATGCACTGAACGCCTTCTATCCGGGACTTGGAGTCATTTTTTCATTGGCATTCATTGGAACTGCAATTAAGTCAATCAATGATGTTCTATGGATGTCAGTGATCAACACGTATATTCAGAAGTCATTACCTCGACAAGAACTGGGCAAGATGCTTGGCCTCACTACATTCTTTGTTTTGCTGACTGGTACCTTTGCACCAGTTCTATCTGGATACATCTACGAACTCTTTCAAGGTGTACCTCTATTAATGATGGCCCTTGTCCTAAACATAGTGATTCTCATTGTTCTAGCAACTAAGAGTATTGAGCCTCGATTCAAAGTTGAGGATATAGAGAATGGAGAGATTGAACTAGACTAAGCAATCAGAGAAATGATCCAATGACTTTCCTTGCAATAGTTTCGAATGTCTTGTTTACATTCTGATTCAGTCTCACAGATGCTTCAATATAGTCCATACCGAAGTTTTCAGCCGCCTGTTGAGCCTCTTCAGTAGAGATAACGCGTTCCATAACCAAATCCGTCTTGTTACCTACAAGAAGCCCCTGATACTCATCTAGATTGCGATCCACTTCACTCTTCCATTGGTGAATCTCATTGAGGGACTCCCAGCTTGTGACATCAAAGACAAAGATGACTCCCTGTCCTCCCATGTAATAATTTGCACGTGCAAGCTCAAGAAAGTCCTGAGCACCCAAATCCCATATCTGCAGATTGACAGTGTTCTCCTCAATCTTCATCTTCTTGTAGGCAAATCCTACTCCAAGTGTGGGTGAGTAGTGTTCTCGAAAAGAACCTGTAGAATATCGAATGATCATACTTGTCTTTCCTACTGATGCCGCACCCACGGTTACTACTTTTAGCAGATATGTCACCATTCGTGTTCACCTCATAATCAGGTTCTCATGATTCATAACTGTTGTTACAGCCAGATTAAACACATCATACTGTTTCATTTGAGAACATCTCCTGGAACTTGAATATCACGTTGCGTTGCAAGAATTAGAAGTGCGAGCTTAGCTGCAGAGCCAAGTTTCGTATACTCGATCATAATCTGTTTGAGTGTGTCAATAGCTTCACAATCAAAATCATCGCCAGAAACTGCATCTCTCTGAAAACTCTCAGCTGAGAGAGGAATCTGTGCAATTCGGTCTGTACGATAGATGATATGCCCTCTTGTAATCAGGATATTTGCTAGCTCGTCCATCACGGTTGTACCGTTCATTTTCAGTTTTGTAGTTCTGATAGCACCAACATGGGGTCGATATTTCGTACTGAGAATCTCCAACCAGAAAGCGAATTCCTCGAATCCGCGTAGGTCGAAAGCAGTGTAGCGATTGATTATCCGATGAATGAACGCCCATGTAAGATTCTCAATGAAGGTATCGAGTTGCTCCTTGCCAAGTTCAACTGCAAACTGAGCCAAGAACTTCATCCATTCTCCGTAGAGAAGCATCACTCTCTTGTGACTGAGTCCTTCTAGAATCTTGAAATCAAAATCAACTGTCCATCTGCCATCATTGAGCTGTAACTGCCCAAGTGTTTCAGGAGTGTCGCTACGGTCCATCACAGAGTTAAGTGCTGAAGTAGCCTCATGTTTGGAGTAAGACTCTTCTGCAACACGAAGTGTGATTTCAAGTGCCTCTTTTGCAAGAAGAATACGTCTCTTCTCTGGAGAGAGAACCTCGATTACGTTCTTCTCAAGAAGATAGTCAAGAGTTCGAAGAACTTCTCTCTCGTCATGGTATGATCCAATCTCTGCAAGTATCTCACGAACTGTCTTACGTCCATCCAAGAGTCCAGCAAGACGAGGGAGTACATTGACCATCTCGGGATGGAGAGTACGAAGCTCTTGAATCTCATCCGACGTTGCTTGAACGTAACGTAGGAAATGAGTTCTTGCACTCAAGAAATCATTGAAGTTGAGCATGTTACGAAATCTGATGACGCGATGAGCCCAGAGCCTCGACATCTCAAGAACGATTTCTCTCTGCGATAATCCTGTAACATCAGTGATTTCTTTGACACTTCTAGATCCATCAATCAATTCGGAAAGAGCACTAGTTGTTTCTGAAGTATCGGGGGAGATTGTGAAATAAGGTACCCAGGAATCGGGTAATATCCGAAATGATAACTTCTCCATGACTCGCTCTCCGAATGAGTCAAGATACACTTCTAAGAATGAGTCATCAAAGGTATAGTCAAAGGGATCTACAATCTCAAGCCAATCCAGCTCAAACTCTGCCAATAAAGAATCCAGCATCTCGATGTTATCTTGGCTGAGTCGTTGAGTGCTAACTGCTATCAAATTGGTTTGTACACCACTTATCAGTGTAAAGAGTCGTGCGCCATAGTCTATCTGGTAGACAGGTGCTTTCTGGTCGAACACTTCCTTAGAGAACATGTCAATGGCTGCAAAGAAGCTGGATGCCAATACAGGATCCATACCGAAGGCCCTAGGGTCCACTTGCATGTAGAATCTTGGACTACCACCTTTGTCCGTTATCAATATAGCTTCAATTGCATGTCCCGTCAGTTCAATGCACCCGCAAGGATTACCCCTTTTCATTGTAATATTAGCCTTCCTTGGGTGGAACATGATGGATAGATACCTGTTCACTTCCTTGACAATATTTAGAAGTGAAGAAGTGTAACGGTTTTCAGACATTTAGAGAGAGGATGGCTAAAAGTTGAGAAACTGTCCAAAGTGTGGAAGAGCAAATAATGTGACTCGAAAGTTTTGTACTAGATGTGGAGCATCTCTTCTCGTATCTCTAGAAGAGCCTGCGAAAGAGGAGAAAGTACCAGCTCCTGTAATTGAAGATGTGAAGGCTGAACCCGAAGAAACCTACACATCTCCGACAGAATCATCTAGTGCAGTCACAGAGGACAAATGGGTAAGACCAAGCGAGGTTGATCGTGACCGCTTGAGAACAACAACACCCAAAGAAAAGACTGAGATGGAAAAAGCGATGGAGGCCTTTTCCAAAGCAGACGAAGTAGGTATAGAAGAGGCGGACTCGGGCATTGTAGAGGTTCGAATGCTTAGAGCTAGTGAGGTTCGTGAGTTTATGGGTGAAACAATAGGCGACCCCGAACCATCATCGGTAGAACCAGTAGAGCCACCTAAACCTGCAACGCCTCCAATTACTGCTGCTCCACCATCTCCTCCAACAGAACAGATACCAACAGGCACACCATCAATTGCTGAACCTGAACCTCCACCGAGTCCAGTAATTGAACCACCTCCAGTGGAACCTAAAACACCTGTTGAAACTGCGATAGAGAGGGAGCCTCCAGCTAGACTCAGTCCAGAGAGAATTGTAGAAACAATAACTCAGGCTCCTAAAGTAGAACCTGCACCAAGTCCGCCAGTTTCGGAGTCTACATCTCCTGCAACCGTTGCCTCGTTAGAGAAACCAATTCCTGAAGTTGATGCGCTATTGTCAAAGATACCAGAACATCTTACAGATGACAGGATCAAGTATCTCACTACCGAGCTTACACATCTCCATATAGAATTGAAGACAATCAAGTCTGATCTGGATAACGTTAGTGCTCATCTAGATGAGGAAGTTAGAAACAACAGGAATTCAGCTGAAGTCAAGAGATTGCATTTTGAGAGTCTTGAGGAACAGCTACGTCTAGCCAAGGAGGAATTGCAGGCTGCAAAAAAGGAGTTTGAGAGAGTAGACAGCCTAAGAAGCAAAGAGGTTGGAATGAGAACTAAACGCATCAAGGAAATTGAGAAGAAAATCGGCAGGTATGAGGATGCGATACGAAAACGAGGTAGTGAATTGAAGAATGAAAAGGAGAAAATTGCCAAACAAGCTGACATGAAAGCTATGGATGGCTGAGCACCCCTGCGCAGATATTACATCTTATATCCAATTAAAGGAGGGTCTGGTTGAGGCCCACAACGATGACAAATCAATGAATCCAAGGAACATTTGATTCTTGATGTGGGTTTCATCGACTTCTGTAATATTCCAGTAACTTTGTTGTTCACATCAAATGGATTTCTAGAATTGTGTATCACTGATGGGTGACAAAAAAAGAGTTAGGTAAAATGTCAAACCAAGTAAGCTACCGCGCATTTGTGCTTCGAATGAGATTCCTTGCAAAGAAAGCTCTTGAGAGGTATGGGATAGATGGAGCAGAGCTCAGACTGAAATCGGTCCGTGGAAATGGACTGTATCAGGTTGTCATTCCACAAGGAACTGACTCAGACTCATCCATTCACCCGGGTCGCTATGCTCTGCGACTGCATCAGCCGGGATATATGAAACCAGAGTATATCAAATCAGAAGTTGAGTGGTTGGCAGCTCTACGAGCTGCTGATATCGAAGTGCCAACTCCTTTCAGAAACTTGGATGGAGAATGGCTGACTCGAGTTGAGGGAGAACATGATATCCCGAGTCCAAGAAACTGCACTCTTCTCAGTTGGGTGGAGGGCAGACTGCTTTCAAAGAGTCATCGTCCACACCATCTAAGGTCTCTAGGAAGAGTGATTGGTCAGATGCATGAGCAATCAATGTCGTGGACAAGACCTAAGGGATTCAAGCGACCTCATTGGGACTGGGAGGGTCTCTACGGAGATGGATTTGACTATGGAGTTCCAGCACAGGATGCGCGAGAAGCCATACCAAAGAACCATCAAGAATCATTCAATGAGGCCATAAATCGGGTTCAAGAAGCCTGTCAGCAGTTAGGAAAGGGAAAGAAGGTCTATGGTTTGATCCATGCAGACCTAGGTGTAGATGACAACGTAGCATTTCTTGCAGGAGAAGCGAAGCCTTTCGATTTCGATGATTGTGGTTTTGCATACTGGATCTTTGATCTTGGTGTAGCATTGGCACATTACTTCGTTGATTGTGAAGGCAGCTCACCTAAACTGCAAGATGCACTGGTAGAAGGCTATCTGGAAACAAGTCCATTGCCGGAATCAAATCTCGATTATCTTGACCTGTTCATAGCTGCTCGTTATGCTCAGCTTATGTTCTTCTATCAGGGAGCTTCACTACGATACCCTGAACATACCGCAGACGCAGTGACTGAAATCAATCGTTATGGGAAGCACCTGAAACAGATTCTGAGAAAAATGAAATGAATAGATTGGATGGGAGGAACTAGATAGATTCTCCCCCATCTCTAATTTTTTTTGTAGAATCAAGTGAATTAGATTCTAAGATTCCTTCTTGATTTTCTCCTTTATCTCCTTGTCAACCACAGATGGTGCAATGACAAAGACACATCCAATCTCATCAGACTCAAATTCATGTGAACTGATTAGAAACGGTGCAGGAGTGTCTTTTCGTGCATAGACAAACACTCCACCATAGTTTTCATCCAGATAGTTCTGGATAACACCAAACCACTTTGGTGACAGTTCATACCTCAAATCTGGATGCACAAGAAGCGTAGTATATCGCTCCTCGTCCTCGTTAGATTTGTAGGATACTCTCTTCAATCCAAAGGAATCAAGATCGAGGAGTGAGTAACCTTGGATGGAAACCTCAGGATTTACTCCCAATATACCAAAGGTCTGTTTTTCATCCATGATCAGGTCCATCCCCATGAACTCAATCACTTCTTTCATCATTGTTATTCCTACTTCTTCCTCAAAATGTTCTGCTATACTGATTACGCTCATCATATCGCCCCTCAGTTCTTTCTGAAGATCATACCATTTCTCTTCTAGGGCTAGCATGAAGGCTAAGATTCGTCTTCCATCATCAGTGAGTCTATACACAGAACCATCACGTCTAATCACCTCATTTCTCAGAAGGAAGTTTAGATGATAGTTGAGATTACCCGTGCTATTGAGAGGTTGAATATGGTCGACAGAGTCCATGATATCGCTGTATGCTGCTTTTTCAGCTTCACCCAACCGCTTCAATATCGTGAGTCTGGTTCTGTTTGAAAAGATAGAGAAGACATCCTTTTTCCTCATGCTAAACACCAAGGTTTGATTCATTGAAGATTATATAGGAATACTTGACTAAGAGTTAGTCATCGATTCTTGAAATGCCTTTGTATAATCTAAATCTCAGATCTCTTGTTTATCGACGTTAGGAGGGGATCTATTCAGTATGTAAATCACAATCATAAAGGCAATTATGCTAATTCCCCCAGCTATTCCTATCCATTGAGAAATTTCGTGACTTCTGGTATGGAAAATGTTGTATGCAGTCCAGGAGATTACAAAATAGCTTAGTAGATACACACATGGAGATAACGCACATGCAGCTCTACAACATTGAGGTTGTTGGTCCCCTCTAGATATAGAACCTGTTGCATCGAATTCCGCCATTAAATCCATCTCCCTTCACTACAGGCCAAATGTAACCGTTCAGTTTGTTTGCTGATGAACAAAGATTAGAATTTTACTTCTGATATGTCATAAGTCAAAATCGACATCTACACAAAAAGAACATGTATTGCGTAAAGATATCCAATAATATGGAGAATAAGTGTGTGTAAACAAAGTCCAAGATGCCCTTGGAGAGATTCCTAAAGGTATGTGTCAACCCATGATTCGAGTAGAATCCAAGTCACTTAGTTCAGAAGATTGTCAAACCTTGGCAAGAATCACAATAACAGCAGAAAAAGGTACACCACTGGAATCGACAAGAAGTGTTCAGGAGAGAGCCAAGAATATTCAGAACTTGGCTGCTAATGATTCATTTGAGATACTAGTTGCTATGGATGATACTGATGCTATTGTCGGTTGGACCTATTACTACACTGCATTTCCCCTTATGACCTTCATCAGCGGATTCTATCCGATTGTGGATAAGACACGAGAATCTGATAAGATTGCTTTGGCACTAATTGAGGCATCAAAGAAGAAAATTGTAGAAGCTGGACAAACAAGATTGGAGATTGAGCTTATATTTCCAACAGAATCACATAGAACTTTGTCAAAAGAGGTTGTTGACTGGTATAGAATGTGCGGATTTGAATTTGCAGCAGAAGAAGCCCATATGACCTCTGATCTCAGTAAAGTTGAGTTACCAGATCTTGATTCATCAGAGAGATGTGTCCTTCGAAAATTCTCGGATGTTTCCTATGAACAGTTAGAAAGTGCTGGATTTCTAACAATGGAGAATAGCAATGATGACCTGTTCCTCTCCATGAGTCATGATGAACAGAAGGTGACACTAGAGCACTTCTTTGATAAATCAGAAGCCTTCATCGAAGATGCTTCACTCATCCTAGAGAAAGAAGACAAGGTTGTTGGTTTCATTGTCACTCGATTGAAAGACGGTGAGGTTCAAATTGGTCCAGTTGGACTTATCCCCGAGGTCAGAGGGCAAGGACTAGCCAATTACTTACTAGTTTGTGTATTGAACCACCTGAGAGACAATGCTATGACCAATCCTAGTCTTGATATGTCGATAACTAACCTTCCAGCGAGAAGGCTCTATGAGCGATATGGCTTCAAGGATGTTAACTACAAGCAATTCTATTATTGGTCACCTTAGATGACATAGTACTGTCGCAAGCAATTTATCACTGGGATGTATACCCTCTCTGTGTTTGAGAGTCATGACAGATGAAACTGTGTGGGACTATTCTGGAATCCCTGAACGCAAGTGGCAGTGGACCTTCGTTGAAGACCATTGGATGGATCTTGTTGTCGATGAATCTGGTCTGACATACATCGGAACAGACTGGACCTGTCAGTCTGGTGGGGGATACTTTGGTGGCTTCCAGACGTTTGAGGAGTTCTTCAAGAAACCAATACAGAAGATGCCAAAAAAGATAGCCAAAGAGGTTAAGGAGTATCTTGAGGAACATAGAAAGGAGGGTGGTTCCAGACTTCGACTTATCTACGTTCATGAGGTTGAGGGTTTTCTGTTAACTGGTGTCTTTGTCCATATCGATGATAATCCAATTCATGTCAAAACGGTGAAGAAAAACGGAGATATGCTCATCTATGATGGTAGCATCACTGCAGGAACGCATGAAGTCAGTTTTGTATTCGTCTTGAATTCTGAAGACTCTCAAAAGAAAATTACAGGTGAGGTCAAGATCAAGGTTCAAGATGGGTGTAATCACGCCGTTCTGAAGACAACTGAAGATGAGAAGGGAAAACTTCAGACTGAGCTTGTTGAAGACTGAGTATACTTGATATGATTGTATTCAATTTTCACTTTGCGATGCACTATACTTGTTATGACGTGTGATAATCTCCATCTTCATCTCATCGGGATACTGAACCTGAAGCGCCTCTCGCATTTGTTCAGGAATACTCTCGCCTCTTGCCATAAGAGAACCAGCCTCTTTTACAGATGCCATAAAGTCAGAGAGGTATCTCTGCCCCTCTTCGGAATGCAGTATCTGGGATGCTGGTAATAGTATGTTCAGTGCACCAGGATAAAGCTGCTTTATGATATCGAAATTAGACTCGTCAGGAAAACCACATGTAGAAACTAAAGCGATTTGAGGGATTTTCCGTAATCTCTGGGGGTGTACAGTCTCTCCATCTTGAACTGCCATGTCAGGAAGATTGAAGGAGAAGGTTCTCTCAAGAAGACGCTGGAGGTAGTGAGTCACATTCCGACCATAGACAGGGGAGCCAATGACAAGGATATCTGCATCTGCGATTTGAGGAAGAATCCAGTCCATATCATCACGATGAACACACACTCCAGGATTCACCCACCAGCATGAGAAACAGCTCTTGCAGCCATTGATATTTAGATCAACAACATGATGTTTGGTTACATCAGCCCCTCCATCCTTCGCACCAGCAATAAACTGGTCTAATAGGATATTAGTTGTACTCCGCTCCTTTCGTGGACTGGCATTGAATGCAAGAACTTTCATTTCAATCACCTTTTTTTCATTGTCATTGGACTAAAGTACTTTTTTTCTCAGCAATCCTAATGCGTGCTCTCAAAGACATCCACTGTGACCAGCTCCAGTTCGGTCCGGGCCATTCTATTCTGTACTATCTACAGTCTGTTTCGTTGTATCGGACAGTAGGAACAGTGCGCTTGAGATTAGCAGAAACCCAATGAATGCCTGAAATCCCACACTCCCTGCAACACCCGAGATTACTAGTTCAACATCAAGTCCAGTAACCCCGGTGGCTACTAAATAGGCGGCTCTCATAATTGCAGTCGCTATAGCTGAAAATACGATACCAGACCCAATAGAAACGAGTAAGACTTGTGCTATTCTCTTCTCTAATGATTCAATCATGTTTGAAACCCATCCTAACACTGAGTTAGTTTTCAGAGATTATTCATTTTGGAAGAATATAGAGTTTGCGAAGAAATCGGAGTTATATTGAGGGAGTTCTAGCGTACATCCAGTTTGTGATGCAAACTACAATGCGGTTCAAAGATTGTCCACTTCTTATATTCATTCAATTCTTGCTATTACTCGTGAATTACAATGACACAATCTGTACTCACACTAACTAATCTAACAAGACATGTCAATGCAACCGTCATGAGTGGAAGTCTCTTCCTAATTGGAGGTATTCAATGGTTCTTGGGGCTTTTGGCTGCAGAGTCATGGTATGATGGCTATAGTAGCCGTATTGACTATGTCAGCGACCTTGGAGTAGGACCCACTGCACTTCTCTACAACATCTCAGTCTTCATAATGGGAGCACTCGTTGTAAGTGGAGCATTCTTTCTGTATAAGTCTCAAGAGAAAAGACTCCTCCCACTACTCCTGACAATATGTGGAATCGGGGCTATGGGAGTAGGAGTATTTCCTGGTAACATGCAACCAATGCACAGTTTTGCTACCTTGTTTGCGATTCTGTTTGGAGCATTTAGTGCTATCGCATCATATCCCTATCAGAGGAAACCAATGTCAATCATTGCAGTTGTGTTAGGGACAATGTCGCTTGTATTGGCAATTGCATTCTTCCCTTATCTTGGACTTCCAACTGGGTCAACTGTGACTTTTCTTGGAATGGCAAAGGGATCATTGGAGCGTTGGGCTATCTACCCTATCCTTGCTTGGATCATCGGGTTTGGCAGTTATCTTGTTGGTTCTGCTAATAAAGCTGAACTGGATATTTGAAAAACAGGAGTTAGAAGGAGGGCCTTGCAGTCCTTCCTTCAGAAACTAGTCGCGCTTAGATGCAGCGGTAGATAACCTCTGGTCCTGCCTTTTCGAACTCCTTGATGAAAAATGGATAGTGGAGATTGTTATAAGGAATGATTATTGTTGATAAATGAAAATGAGGTGTCAACAATGGAGAATAACCTGATAGTTATAGATCCGAATATTATGATGGGAAAACCTGTCATAGTAGGCACCAGGATAACAGTTGAACTCGTTCTGGATAAACTGGCCGCTGGTGAAACTATACCACAGATTCTGGAGGATTATCCTCAACTCACACGGGAAGCAATTCTTGCAGCAATTGCTTTTGCATCAGATGCAATGAAGGCAACAACGACTCATCCAACGGGAGAGGCGACTGAGTGAAACTGCTCGCTGACGAGTGTGTTGAAGCAAAAATTGTTGAATCGCTCAGGTCTAAAGGTATTCAAATAACATACGTTTCCGATGTCATGCCAGGAGCTGCAGATGATGAAGTTCTCAAACTGGCAAATCAGAATGAAGCAATTTTACTGACAGCAGACAAGGACTTTGGCGAGATAGTCTTTCGTCAAGGGAGGGCAATGTATGGAGTGATTCTCCTTCGTCTACACGGACTCTCATCTCAAACCAAGTCCGTAATTGTTTTTGATATCATATCGAAATATACTGACATTCTTGTAGGCAAGTTTACTGTTGTGACTCAGACATCTGTAAGAATCACTGAACCTCTTGGAAAGAAAGGGAAACGAAAAACAAGAGTTTGAAGGGGGCCTTGCAGCCCGCCTTCAGAAACTAATCGCACTAGATGCAGCGGTGGATAACTTCTGGTCCAGCCTCTTCGAACTCCTTGCGAGTCACCCACATCGTCTGGAAGGTCTTCAGTGAGCCGAGAATGCTTCCACCGATCCAGACAGAGTACTGTCTCTCGGGTGG
>JAEOST010000690.1 GCA_016840245.1 Candidatus Thorarchaeota archaeon | reverse complement strand
CTATCATCCTCTAGGTGAAACCGACTCTGAACATGCTTTCTGCTACATTCTTGACGCTATAACCGAACGGAAGGTTGTGAGTTGGACACAGGATGATTTTGCATTCTTGAACAAACTGTTGCGAGAAATCAACGACCAATCTAATACATTCAACTGTATGTTCTCAGATGGTACTCATCTCTTCTGCTATTCCGATGAGAGTCGTCATAATGATGGGCTTCGATTCGTGAAGCGTGATCATCCCTTTGGTCTCTTTGACCTAGTTCGTAAGGAGCAGAAATTGGGACTGATTGAGATTAGAAGTGTGAATGTAGAAGACGTCACCGACCCTAATGCCACTGGATACCTCATAGTCACTGAAGAACTGACCGATGAGGACTGGATTGACCTCGAGGTTGGAGAGCTGGTTGTCTTCAGAAATGGAGAGATTGTCTATCCCACTAGTCGAATCTGATGTCTACGCAGACTCTGCGTAGTAGCGATAGGTTATATTCATTTATTTGGAAAAATATACACAACAGTGCTTGGCTAGTCCTATTTCGGTGAGGAGAACACATCATTGTCAAATACAGTTGATATTAAGACAGAGAAATTGAGTAAAAGTTTTGGCGAAATACACGCTCTTGTTGATCTAGATCTTCAGGTGCGCAGAGGTAGCGTATTTGGTTATCTGGGACCCAACGGAGCAGGCAAGACAACTACCGTACGAATTCTTTCAGGTCTCTTGAAACCCAGCAGTGGTACAGCTACTGTATGTGGGTTTGATGTCCTCAAACAGAGAGATGAGATCAAGGCTGCAACTGGTCTACTACCAGAGGCACCAGGTTTGTACTCAAAGCTCTCGGCAATCGAGTTCTTGGAGTTCATTGGAGCATTAAATGATATGAGTGGTGAGGTGCTCCATAGGAGAATCGATAGTCTTCTGGGCATACTTGGTCTGGAGGGTAGACAGAACGACCTCCTTGAGAGTTATAGCAGTGGAATGAAACAAAAGGTGCTGGTTGCATCTACACTTCTTCATGAGCCCGAACTCGTCTTTCTAGATGAGCCCACTTCAAGACTCGATCCAGCAGCTAGCGTTCTAGTCAGAGAAATCATTCTTGCCTTGGCCAAAGAGACCGATACGACCTTCTTCATTTGCACTCACATGACAGACTTCGCTGAAGATGTCTGTGAGATCATTGGGATCCTCAATGAGGGTGTTATGACTACATTGGGATCACCTAGAGAGATAATAGACAAAGTCAGTGCAAGTGACTTAGAAGATGCATATCTGAAAATTGTGGGTGGAGAAGTAGACCGCGACAAGCTTCTTAGCTGGAGGGGTTGATGCTGGTCAGGCAGTGGTACGCTATTGCCAAGGCCGAGCTCCTCGTTAAGACCGCTAAACTACGTAGGGTACGTAAACTAGGAGCTGTCATTATTGTAGGCTTGGCCCTGACATGGGCGCTTGTTATTGCTCCACAGATCATGTCATTCATACTGACTCTTCTATTCGACGAGTTTCAGAGTATAGTAACATTCAGTCTTCCGGGATTCATGAGATCAGTGATGCTGATTCTCTGGCTCTTTCTTCTGATAATTCCAATCTCAAATGGTCTAGAAGAGGTTCGTGTTGGACATTGGGAGATTCTACTGTCCAATAACGTGAAGACAAGGGACATACTACTGGGAACATTTCTTGGAAAGATACCCGTCTTTGGACTCATTGTCGTTATATTGGCACCTATCATCATTTCTCCATTTACAATTGCATTCAATGTTTCTATACTTGGTCAGTTGTTAGTATATGGGGTCATTATCATCCTAGCTGTTACAACCATCTGGATTTCAAACATCGTTGTAACTGCAATTCAGGCAAAACTAGGTGACTCTCCACGAGGAAATGACATTGCAAAAGCGATGAGCTGGGCAATTGTACCAATCGTTATGCTACCAACGTTTGGTATAATGTACTTCATGGGCGCTGCAGCTGATGTTATGGGTCTTCCAATCTCAGTATTCTTACCGTCCACATGGGGTGCTGACCTTGTGACATTTATCATCGTTGCAGATCTTCCCGCATCATCAATTATGAACTTGACAGAGCTTCTATTTCTCCCAGCAGTCTTCGATATGACACTTCTGCTAGGTTTCATAGTTGCCGCTGTAGCAGCTGGTCGTTATTCTGCAGACCGACTCTTTGTCATAGGTGCTGGTGCACGAACCGAAGTCGTTACTACGGTAGGTCGGGAGAATATCTTCCTGCGAGTGATTCGAAAATCTTTCCCACATAGACTTGGTGTTCTGATAATAACATCATTGAAGGACTTTGGAAGAAAGGCTCAGAACCTCTCAAAGATTGGATACACAATGTTCCTGATAATCCTCATGCCTTTCATAATGAAATTCAGCGGCATGTTCAATCAAATCCAAGATCCACTCTTTCGTCCAGTAATCACCATGATTATGGTAGGTATGATGCTTGGTATAATGGCTGCAAATGCATTTGGTGGTGTAGGATTTCTTGAGTCAAAGGATCATATATGGATTCTGAAGAGCAATCCCAAGGGAGTGCAGAACTTTGTAAAATCAAGAGTACTCTCCTATTTCCTGATTGGCATATTCTATGCAATGGTACCAGCAATTCTCATTGGAATTGTTATGGAATTTGGAGTCCTTGAGATATTGGTGTTGATGGTCTTTGCTTATGGTCTTGTATGTGGTACTGTCATGGTTAGCATTGGAGTGACGGCATTCAATCCTTCCTACGAAGACACAAAGAGCAGTGCTTTCATGTTGAATACAGTAGCTTCAATGATGATTTCAGTTATTCCGATAATGACTGGAATCATCTGGGCAGTTATTCAGATAATAGAGTATGACATCTTAGTTACACCAGTTCTGTTGAGTATTCTCCCGATACTATGTGTTGGTGTGGTAGTACTATCTCTGGGTACGTTCCGTCTGAATCGTACGGAGGCTTTCTAATGGAGGATATGAGAATGAATAGAGCAAAACTACTCGTCATCCTTGTCGCACTGCTATTGACCAGTCTACCACAGACTGGCAACAACTTCTCTGTTGAGCAGTCATTGCTAGCTAATCCTGAAACTGGTCGGTATCAGTTGAGCGCCGAGGGATCAGTCCCAGATGTCCCCTATGTATGGCAGGAAGCTAATGGACTCTGCTACTGGTCTGCACTGTCCATGGCACTACAATACATCGGAATTGAGCTCGATTTGTATAGTCTATTTGCAGCATCAGGTTGTGGTCTTTCATCGTTCTATGTCCGTACAGAAGACATAATGACCCTTGTTTCAGGACCCATGCTAAGACCTACAGTCACAACCATATCTGCTATTGGTGGACTGTACGGAGTGAACTTCACTTACTATGTAGACTATACGACAGAACTAGGATCAATCTATGCGTACAGGGTATGGTCTCAAGGATACGACTTCGTTCATCTCGAAGGCCGCACTCCAATGTTTGACATGATGCAAGAAACAATTGACCTTGGGTATCCACTTCTTATCTCGGTAGACCCATACTATCTACCAGTTGAAGACTATGATGTTCTGAGAGCCTACGGCCTAACCAGTGCTGTGACTGGGTCAGGCCATTCGATTGTCGTGACTGGATATGATGAGCTATACGACGTAGCGTATGTCCTAGATCCTGGTGTAGGAGTAATAGGAAACGATCCTGGATATCCAGAGGATGGTCGATATTCCTACAATGTAAGCTACACAGCACTGAATCTAGCTTGGGAGGCACTTGGATATTCCAGTCTTCGAGTGATGCCTGGAGATGGACCACAAGCAGATCTTGATAGTCGTCTTGGTGAATATGTCTATGGCAGACTATCAGGAAACCGAACATCCTACTTGAAGGGGTATGGAGACCTCTACTATGTAAGCGTGGGAGAGAAGGCGTTCAGAGGTATGGGGCTCGATATGACAATCAATGAACTGGTTCGTTATATCGAGGAGTTCAATACAACCCAGACTAGAATGTATGCCTTAATGGGTCTGGGACTATCCACTGAGTCCATGATGACGCATCAATATCTGTCATATCGAACTGCTCTTGAGGTGCTTCCCGAACTTCTCCCAGACGCGGATCTCGATGTATTCATAGAACGTGGAAGCGATGCTCTACCGCACATGGCTAGTCTTAGTCACAACGAGTCATTGACCAGTCTTGGTGCTCTACCAACTCATGACTCACTTCTCATGAACACGTTCATGGGAATAGCTCTGAGGTACAATGACACTGGCAATCTTCGCGCATCGATAACAGAATACAGTGAGGATATCTCCACGATTTCCGGACATCTTCTGGCAATAGCAGATTCCTGGAGGGACGCAGCAGATGCACTCGCCACAGAACTGGACCTTTCAGTAGGCGCTTCAAGCGACTCGATGGCTGTTCTTGTTGTTGGGGTCAGCATCATCGTAGTAGTAACTATTGCCATGATATTCCGTAAGCTCCGGTAGGTGTTATCTTAGCGAAGTCCTCATATGACCAGGCTAAAACCATTATCATATGACTCTTCCAAGTAGACGGGCATATCATGTGATATACGATAGGTCATTTGAGGATGCTCTAAGATATGCATCAGAGAACAGATGGACCGGGATAGTTCCTGATTTCAATGTCCCGAGGTTTTCTCCGGAGCATATCTCAACTGAGGAGAGAGAACGTCTGCGTGGATTGTCTGACAGTTTGTCAATCGAATGGGGCTTTCATGCCCCATCAGATGATATCAGTTTCTTCACCACACATACGCCAATACGTGCAGCAATTCTTCAATACCATCAACAGATAATTGACCTTGCAAGAGATATCAGCACCCATCGGACCAATCTGGTTCTGCATGCTGGGACACCACCAAGTTTCAGAAAGAGTGGAGAGTCTATCGATGCATTCACAGTGGAGTATCATGATATCTATCTGGAAACTCTCTATGACAATCTAGAATCTTTGATTCAGTATGGAAAGTCCCGCGTTGATATTGTACTAGAGAACCAACGTTGGAATAATATCACATTAGAAGCAATCGAAAAATTAGTACCGAAGGGTCTGGGTCTTTGTCTTGACCTTCCCAAGCTCTATGACTCTGAGATGACAATCAGGAATATAGACTGGGAGATATTCAACAGATATCGAGATGCAATCATGGTTGTTCACGTCCATGATTGGAGTACTGGTGGCTCACACCAAGTGGTTGGAGAAGGTGATATTGACTTCACAGAAACTCTTGAATTTCTTTCAACCCTCAAACATGAACCACTATACGTTTTTGAGGTTCGACCAAGAGAGGCGGCTCAGAAGAGTCTTGGAGCTTTTAGTCAACTTCTAGACAAGCATGATATTGCTCTTTAGATCGATCTTGGGTTGTAACGAAAATTCATCTTTCGCCGTTCTTTGATTGCCAGATCACACTGTCATGACCTGTTCTATACATCTCCCATTCATCTTTAGCGAATACGACTCCATCTAGCGCTTGTTTTGGACTAATAGACTCTAGAAACTCGGTTGGATACCACTCTAATTCATTGTTCTTCCATTCCTCGTTCCCTGCTATTGGTTTCTTCAAATCTACATCATCCTCAGCTAGAAGTTCATTCAAGAGGGCTACACCCACTGTCCCATGAAGTTCTCCAGCGAGAGCAAGCTAATTATTTTCCTTCACTACTTCCAGATTCAT
>JAEOST010000689.1 GCA_016840245.1 Candidatus Thorarchaeota archaeon | reverse complement strand
CAGTTTCTATATTGTTACATACAATATGTTAGAAACTACTATTATGAGGCGGAGTGGATAATTGACCCAGAAGACCCAGAACCTCCGCCAGATCCTGATCCTCCACCAGACCCTGGTGATCCACCAATCCGGGAACCTGACCCTCGACCTCCTATTGTAGACTCTGCAATCAGTAGAACATTCAGTCCGGTTTATGTTCAGGTTGCCGCAGCACCTAGCGGACACTGGGAGTATGGTCCTCATATCTTCACAGGTGGATCATATTCAGGAACGGTTAGCTTTACAACTCTCACTGTGAGTCTGAATGCAACTGGACCAACATTAGATCCAGAAGGTGCTACTGAGATTGATTCTCTTTCTCTTTCCGCTATCAATGAAAAAGGAGTCTATGTAGTAAAGAACAAAGTGGATGGGATTTGGCAAGTAACTGATGTTGGGAGAAACCCATCACGGACAGGTGGCTATTGGACGGACATTGCAGCTTCACTAGACTACGAATATGAACCAGATGTTCCAGCATTACCATACCCAAGTTCCACTGGTACATTACTAACTAATGGTGAGTACTATTATTTCACTTCTATACCCACTGGATCCGGTTGGCACGGACCGACTTACATGCAAACACTACCGTCATACTTCAGAATCATTGATTTTGGATCACTCTCAGCAAATCTATCACTGTTTCATGATGGTTTAGGAGCGCGTCAGGCAAAAACATGTGTCAGCCTATATGATGAGAATATGAACATAGCCCTCAGCTTGACAGTCACTGATGATTCATCAGCTGAATCTGTATTCTTCAGCGGAATCTACTATGACGAGGATGGTGTGGCATACACATCTTCCTCAGATACATTCACAGGTGAGAAAAATGGAATAGTATCGATTCGGATGGATCCTCAATGTGGTCTCTATGCGAGAACACCTGGAGAGAATGATCATTTTCTGAGGAAAAGAAGTGATCTGAATCAATATCGAGAAATAAAATATGTAGCAATTCAGAATTATCGATATGGTGCAGAATCAGGACACGATGAGCGAGTCTACAGTATAAGCCTGAACTATGCAGGTTCTGAGTATACGGTCTTTCACGATGGCTGTAATGACATGTATGAGTTTAGTGAGACTGCAATGTTTGACTGGGGTACAGAAACTGATGGAACAATTGAAGTCCCATCTGGAGAAAGCTACATGACAGTTTCATCAATAGCATCTGGCTCAGGATGGCATGGACCCAATTACGTCCATTTCTTGGATAGACCATTCAGGCTCCGCCAGTTGACTGAGTTCTCGATGAAAGGTCGGATAGTCCAGGGAACTGCTTCTGAAATAGGTTCAGTGTATGTAGGATTGTTTGATGACACACTTCAGTGTATAATGTATCTCCAAATGAAAGATGGGGCATATACAAGCACATTTACGGAGTTCATAACCTGCTATATACCATTCGGGGGTTCTTCACGTAGCCAGGTGAGTAATCCTGTTTACACAACTAATACTTGGAATGCAAGACTGTGGTGCGAGCGGGATGCCACTGGGGATGGCAGTGTCGTGTTCTCTGAAATCGATGGAGAGAGTATTGCACAACCATGGTCGGTTACAAATGATGACCGTATTGTGAGTTATGTCGTCATTCGAGCTGAGTCCTATAGCACATATCCACTCCTCGACATGAGAATCCAAGATATTAACATTGAAACTGATGTCAAAGAAACAAGACTAGGTGATGTCTTCTATGATCCTTGCACTGATATGAGTAACTTTGAGTATGACACTAGTTTTGATTATGGTACTGTGACCACTGGTGTATTGTATGTTCCAACAGGGACAAGCTACATGAAACCAAAAGATATACCAAGCAGTCCAACAGGATGGCATGGTCCGAACTATGTTCATGAGCTCGAGACGCCGGTCAGACTGAGGGACTTGACCGAGTTTTCTGTCCATGGTAAATACATTCAATCTGGATATAACATGGGGAAGACCTATGTTGCTCTATTTGACTCCAATGGACAGATTGTAGCACTAATCTACTGGGGTGACTCATGGATATCTTCAGCAAAGGGGTACTTCCATGTTGTCTACTATCCTGAAAGCGGTGGTGGATATGGCGACGGCTCTGGATATATCTACGGAACCATCGATAAGACAGGGAAACTCTGGGTGGATGATGGGTATGTTAAGTACGAGATTGTGGGACAAGCATCAGATACTCTTGCCCCCGTGGACAATCCGTATCGTCTCATCACACACATGGTGATCTATTGTGCTCGAGCCAGTTCATATACATTGGGTGACATGCGCATTGAAAGCATCAAGGTTGCAGCTGGGGCTTACACTGGTGTCATGAATCCTGGTGAATATGATGGAACAGCTCAATCAACTCAAGAAAATCTCAATGGTCAGTACGAAGCTGATTTAGATCAGACATCTACTGAGGCGTCTGATTCTGTGACAGTGGAATGGACTGGTCCTTGGCCAGAGTTGCATGTTACAGCTTCAAAGTACATTGCTGCAGATACAGAGGTAGAAATCCAATCTAAGATTGACATTATCGGCAACGCGGAAATTGAAAGCTGTAGTATTAAGATGATGGGTGTTGAGGATTGTACAGAAGAAGAAGCTGATGGTGTCATTGATGATATGCAAGAGTCCCTCTTTAGTGATGATACATGGACGATAATGATTGTTGCTACCGGTCTAGTAGTCGCAGGTCTTATAGCTGTTGCTGAAATTCTTTCAATGATTCCATTCTTCTTCTCCATACTCCAATTCGGACTGCTTTGTGCTGCAATCGTCGCTGCATATATTCTGTTCCTCATTGTACTAATAGCGTCTTTAAAGGAGAGAGGGACCTCTGCCATTGGTGCTGGAGGTGAACTTCTTGTTGCAGGTTTTAGCGCCCTTGCACTTGCAGGTGAAGCAGCTATGGCTATGCATTTATCGAAAGGATTTTGGAAGATGATGAAATACATCCAAAAAGCAAAAGCGGGAGTAAAGTATGGATACCATGGTATGATCAATGTTTTCCTGTTCTGGACAATGATTATCTTAATCGTTCTCACAGTAATTGTTGCATGGAATGTAGCCAATGGGAGTTACTATTGAATCGCAGAATCTAGAATCACGATAACGGAGGTGAGTTCGCAAAGTTTGATCGAATTCCTCTTATTCATTCCAGGCATAGGTGTTGCTACTGTAGGTTACATCTATGCTTGGAAGATGATTAGT
>JAEOST010000688.1 GCA_016840245.1 Candidatus Thorarchaeota archaeon | reverse complement strand
CCATGAGTCAAGAGCAAAACACCCTGGTCCAACTTCTGTCATTCCAAAACCTTGCTTGAATTTGACTCCATGAGCTTCTTGGTATGTCTTGATGATGTCCAATGGCAAAGGTTCTCCTCCAGATGTCAAGAACCGAACATTACTGAAGTCTATTGATTGAAAATCTGGATGGTTCATCAGCATACGGTATTGCGTAGGAACGGCAAAGAAGAAGTTAGGATTTTCCTTATTGATCACCCGTACCAATGTTTCTAAATCCCATCTCTTCATTTGGATTACTTTTCCTCCCAAAATGAACAGGGGAATGGCATATACATACAAGCCTACTACATGAAATAGAGGTAGATGATTGATGTAGACATCTCCTGGAAGTATGTCCCTAATTGTACTGAGAGTATTGAACGCAACTTGTTTGTAGGTGATCATAGCGCCTTTTGGCAGGCCTGTCGTTCCCCCGGTAAACACTATGCCCATAGGATCTTCATAGGACAAGTCTGCTGCAATTGGAGGACTTGACGCTGCGTCATTCATCACTTCTTCATAGATCAGAGAACCTTTCACTTCTGTTCCTTTTGAGTTCAAAGAAATCCAATGATCAACAGTAACTTCTTGCTTCAGCTCTGAAGCAACACTAGCCAAGTCTCCATCGAAGAATATAATCGAAGGAGCTAGATCATCAATCAAACCTGCTAATTCTCGGGCAACCAAACGCCAGTTTAGCGGACTGAAGATACCTCCACACTTTTGACATCCGAAAAATGTTTCCCAATATTCCAGACTATTATGAGCGAGAATGCACAAACGATCCCCTTTCTGAAATTTGGTTTCTTGTTGAAGTAAGTTAGCAACCTTATTCGCTCGTTCGTTGAACTCTCTATACGAATATCTTCTCCCGGTTTCCACATCAACAAGTGCTTCCGCCTCAGGAGAGAAGATGTCCCTCTTGGATAGGTAATCAAACTGATTTGCCATAAGTGTCCCCTCGAAGGGAATTCAGTTCTTGCCCAATTGGCAAAATCTCATCCTATGAATTCAAACAGAACCAAAATAAAAATCCCTCACCACCAATCCAAAACAGCGGCTGCCATGTTGAAACCTCCTCCCGACGAGCATAGCACGATGTGCTCTCCATTGCCTTCTCCCGGAGGTGGAAGTTTTCCTTGGTCAATAGCATCGTACATCGCCAATGTTATACAAGCTGAACCAGTGTAGCCCCACTTGTCCATGACATTGTGAGTCTTATCAATTGGCATATCTATTTCCTTCATAACAGCCTCAATGGTACGTAAGTTTACTTGAGTGAAGAAGATCCAGTCAATATCCTCCATTGATAGATTCGCCTTTGCTACGCATTCTCTTGTTAGAATCGGCCAGTGCTCAAGGTTAGTATCAGCAGGAAAACGTTTGCGAAAAGCTAGATGATGTCTATGATTCTTAATCGCTTCCAGGGTTGGTGGTTCTGCTGTTCCTCCTACGAATATTCCTAGATGGTCGTGGAAAGAGCCATCAGCAATCAGTTTCGATGCAATGAATCCTTCTTTATCCTCGCTGGCTTGAAGTACCATTGCCCCAGCAGCATCCGCAAACAATGTACAAGTATAATGATCGGTCCAGTCTACAAATTTGGTCATTCCGTATGCACCAATTACTAAAACCGATTCAATGTCTGAATCTGTTCTAATGTATCGAGAAGCTATGTCCAGAGAGGTGACCAGACCCGCACACGCACAATTGACATCAAAAGTGCCAGCATTCTTCGCACCAAGTTTGTGTTGAATCACTACCGACGTAGCTGGAGAAAGATAGTCCGGAGTGTCAGTACTAAGTATGATAAGATCAATTTCATCAGGCTCAACACCTGCATTAGTTAGTGCTTGATGACTTGCGTGCAGTGAAAGGTCAGAAGTAACTTCATCCTCGGCCATCACATGGCGTTGTCTGATGCCGACGTTCTGCACCAACCAATCTGCTGTCCCAGGACGGTTTAGCATCTTCTCAATATCTTCATTTGTCAACATCTTTTCAGGAACGTACATTCCCAGACCTGTGACCAAAGCTGAACGAACCATCTACAACATCCTCTGGGTTCATGAGTAAGTTACCCTTTCTCAAATTCGTCTATAAAACTCATTACAGCATTGTTGAACTCACCATATTTCTCAACTATTACGAAATGTGCTGCGCCCTCGATAAATTGCAATTTCGAATTAGGTATTCTCTCTGCTAATAGTTCTGAGTTCTTAGGGAGTATTGTAAAATCACTATCTCCGTGTAAAATTAACGTGGGGGAAGTTATATTCTTCAATTCCGATTCAGAGTCAAACCCAGCTGTTGCAGAGCTTTGATGCACTTGTGCATACAATGGAGCAGGATGTTTTATTACCCATTCATCTATTTGCTCCATCAATCCCTTGTTTTCCTTGAGGAACTGCGGACTAAAGGTAGCCTTGTAACGCATCTCTCTGGCTTGTTCATATGAGATAGTTTCAGTTGGTAGAGCCACTAGCAAAGCTACAACGTTGTCAGGAATAGGAATGTGATTAGGTCCTCCAAAGTGAGTGGACACAAGAATCAAACTTCGAACTTTTTCGGGATGCGATAGAGCTATTTGCTGCCCAATCAATCCACCCATCGATATTCCCAGGATATGCGCGGATTCAATGTCCAAT
>JAEOST010000687.1 GCA_016840245.1 Candidatus Thorarchaeota archaeon | reverse complement strand
ATACTGCATGATCTGTTTTCCATATCCCTTACCTCTGTGTTCCGGGGACACACCAATGTTTGCGATATTCAATGCTTGAGGACTGAGATCTAAAATCCCTACGAGATTATTTTCATCGTACACATAATTGAGGCTTGTTGAATTGAACCAGTGGTCAACGAATTGCTTGGGGAGTTCTAGAATGTTATCAAGAACCATGTTTAGTACATCATCTTGAGAACCACTCATGAACGCCTTCAAATTCTCAATGAAATCCGGAACTTCTTCTCTTTTTGCTGCTCTGATTCTAAGATTACATTGTTCACCTTCATAGTCTTCCAACTTACATTCCATCCTCAGACTATGAGCAATTTCTGAATAACCAATGTCAATGAAGTGGTCGATAAACGAACTATACTTTGCAGGAACATCAATGAACGAATAGACTACATCTCGTTCCTTAGAAATTCTCAAAGCACCATCTGCAAATTCATTGAGTACTTCTACCGAGTGTGAATAATCAATAACAATGATATTTGACATTAGAGTACCAATGGGTTCCAATAATTTGACGGGTTCTTCAGATACGACTACAAATCCAACCAATTCATTTTCATGGATGAATACTTGATACGGAACTTTTCGAGCATTGTATCCTCCAACATATGGCTCCAGAGCTTCAGCATATTCTGTCAGTTTCGGGTCGTCGTTAGAGAATTCTTGCAGTTTCATTACCTCAGAATCAAGAATGAAATTTGTGGAGTATTAATTGCTTTTGAAACTAGCAACTGAAACTAAAACAAAGGGCTTTATAGAAGGAGTGCCTATGGAAAAAGAATCAGTGAGACCTCTTGGTGGTACTTACATATGTGGCGTAAAATTGTAGATTTCTTCAAAGATAGTCCGCAGAGGCTCAAAGTAGCTCAGGCAATTGTACGTCATGGATTCAGTGTTGAAGCACCTGGTCTGATAAAGTGTGGTGATATTCGTATACCTCTCAAATCTCTTGGAGCTGCCCTGGATATTGACAGAAGAACAGTGCGTGCAACCACTGAGGACATTTGTGACAAATCCGATCTGTGTGAATTCTTCAAATTACTAAAACCTGCAGGTCCATCTCTTGAAGGAGTTCGAGAAGTTCTTGGGTATGGTGTTGTAACAATCCTTGTTGAATCACCGGATTCTCCTGGAATCATCTCGGCTGTTACTTCAATGATTGCAGGTCATGGCATTGCTATACGCCAAGTACTTGCTGAGGATGTTGCAATCTATCCAGAGCCCTGTCTCAAGGTCATTACTGAGGAGCCCTTACCGGGAAGCATCATACGAAATCTATCCGACATTAAGGGCGTTCGCAAAGTAATTATTGACAAATAGTGGTGTCCTTATTACGAAACTTGAAAAGCAGTAATTCGTGCGAATTGTAGAGCGTTTTCTACATGGACCCTGATACCACCGAGACAGCTATGCCCTTAACAGAACCATCTGAAGATGAGTTACCAGAATCCCAACATGGAATGTATCAGGTCTGGATGCTAGCAATCTCACTTAGCATTCTGCAGATTGGTTTTGGCATTATCACTCCAATCTTCCCTTTCTACATCGACGCACTTGGTATGGCTGGAATTGAACTCGGAGTCCTTGCTGCTTCCTTTGCGATAGCTCGCATCATTTTTGCTGGTCCAATAGGAAATCTCTCTGATAGAGTGGGTAGGAAACCAATTCTGATTATCTCTCTACTTGGTTTTGCACTTTCGAATATTGTCTATGCATATGCCTATGATGTCATCGTGATGATTAGTGCGCGTGCAGCTGAAGGTGCTATATCTGCAGGATTCTTTCCTGCTGCAAACGCATTCATTTCTGATGTTACAACAAAAGAAAACAGAGGAACTGCAATGGGTTATCTTTCCATGGGGAATATGGTAGGTTTTGTAGTTGGTCCCGCATTGGGTGGTTTTCTAGCTCAATTCCTAGGAATTAGAATGCCATTCCTCCTGGCAGCTGTTGCAACTCTCATTACAATGGTTCTTGTTTTCATTCTTGTCAAAGAGCCTGTGAGAAGAACAGTCAAAGAATCTCT
>JAEOST010000686.1 GCA_016840245.1 Candidatus Thorarchaeota archaeon | reverse complement strand
AGCTTTCTCCTCAACCCAGACCATCATGGTTTCCCTGAGTTGAAACATTTTCAGTTCCATCTCTTGTTGCAGCTGAGAGTCAGCACCTTCCTGCACCTTGATGTCTGTATCAAACGATCTGAGATACTCGATGACCATCTTGGAATTTCTAAGGTCAGCATATGTCAAATCTGGTATGAATGCACCCTTCTCTCTCAAATCACCTAGGAGGTCATTAAGAACAAGCCAACCTGCATAGAGACCATCTAGGGATACCAACTTAGAATTACTCCTTAAGCATGTCTTCTATCTGGTCAAGGAAACTCTTCTCACGCCACCATCTCAGATCTCTTGCACCTGTTGGACATATCGCACAGCAAGCACCGCAGCCCTCGCAGGCCATATCATCAGTAACGCTCTTCTTAACACCAGGTTCTATCTCAACCATGGTTATTGCATCATATGGACAAATCTCAGAATAATGGCATAGGTCACAACCAACACATAGTTCCTCGTCAACCTCAGCTGTCACTAGTTCAATCTCTACAGTTCCAAGATTTAGTGGAATAGTGGCCTCACTGGCGGCCCCTCTTGCTTGGTTGACGGAATCCGCTATGTTCTTCGAATAAGTTACTCCCAAAAAGATCCCTGGTACTGAGGTTTCAACTGGACGAAACTTCATGTGCATCTCTGCTAGGAATCCATCCGCACTTCTTGTGATACCAATCCCATGAACTAGAGTTTCCACATCATGGGGCGCCTCAAGACCTACTGCTAGAATCACCATGTTTGAACGAATTCTGAAGGTTTCCTGTGAGAGTGTGTCATAAATAGTCACAATCGCCTCGTCTGAGTCTGGGGCCTTTTCAACTGTGACCGGTCTTTCTCTCACCCATCGTAGGTATGATACACCTTTCTGTCTGCAATCTCTCCACATCTCCTCCATGCCATCTGCATAGGGTCGAATGTGTTCTTTGTAGGCTGAAAACACTCGTATATCAGGGAACATCTCCTTCAACTCGTGTTGCATGGCTATGACTGCAGAACAACATACCCTTGAACAGTATTTGTTGCCCTCACCGGGAGTCTGTCGAGAGCCAACACAATGGATGAAGACGGGGTTCTTTGGTGGCTCTTTGATTTCACCTGCTTTGAGTTTCTGTTCCAGTTGAAGTGTTGTCATAACGCCTGGAACATCTTCCCAACCATATTCTCCTTTCTTTGGTTCATACGTGTCAGTGCCAACAGTTATGACCATAGTACCGATTCTGTGTGTAGTCTTCTCTTTTGTTTCAACATTTTCCAGTTCAATGTCATAGTTACCGTAAGAACCACCACGGGCTACTGGCATAGAATTTAGGATTATAGTGATATTCTTCTCTTTTTCAACCCGTGTCACTAAATCATCAACGATTTCCTGTGAATCATTCATCATAGGAAACAAGTGATAGAGGTCATTCAATCTTCCACCCAAGCGGTCAGTCTTCTCAACCAGCAAGACCTCAAAACCTTTCTTTGCGATATCTAGAGCAGCGGTCATACCTGACACACCACCTCCTACCACCATGGTTCTCAGTGTCACTTCAACAGCCTTGAGAGGCACATCTTCATTATTGATGGCTTTCGCAACAGCACTCCGTATCATGTCTTGGGCCTTCGCCTGTCTAAGGTCTCTTGGGTATTGATGATGTACAAGAGCTAGATGCTCTCGAAGACCTACAGGACCGACAAGATAGTATGGCGATAGTCCAGCTCGCTCCAGTGCACCCCTGAAGGTGTTCTCATGCTGAAGTGGAGAACACGATCCTACTACAACGCGGTTTAGTTTGTGTTCCCTGATAGCATCAGTCACCAACTGTTGGCCTGGATCACTACACATGAAAATGTAGTCCGTGCTATAGGCAACATTTGGTAGGTGCTTGGCCCAATCTGCAAGACTTGGCGAATCAATCTCATTTCCGATTATGCCTCCACAATGGCAGATGAAGACACCTACTCTAAGTTCCTCGGTTATCTCTGCAGGAGGAATTACTTCTGGTTCTGGTATACTTGGGACTGGGAGTAATGAGTGGGCAGCTAGAGCGGCACCCTTTCCTTCATTTGTTGAGTCTGTTCCATCCTTTGGTCCATGTGCGCAACCTGCAACGAAGACACCTTTACGAGTGGTTTCTAGTGCTCTTGTATTTAGTTGTGCTACCTTGACCCAACCGTTTTCATCCAGTTGGATTTTAAGCGTCTTTGCCAGATCAATCATTTCTTCATATGGTCTGAAGCTTGAGTTGAGTACAACCATCGAGATATTTTCTAGTTCTGTAATCTCACCAGTTTCTGTATTCTCCATCTTGACGAATAGATCATGAGTATCCGGGTCTTCCTGTATCTCGGCAACTCTACCTCGTATGAACTTGATGTCTTTATCACCATGTTCACTGTCCCATAGGAACTCCTCTAATGCCTTCCCAGCAGTGCGCATATCCATGTAGGTGTAGATAATCTCACAGTGGTCGGAGGGGTAGTGCATCCTTGTGACTTGAGCAAGTTTGAGCCCGAATGAACAACAAACTCTGTTGCAATGATCACTGTATCCCTGAACGTTCTCACGTACATCCCTGCTTCCAACACAGTTCACAAAGAGAATTCTCTCTGGTTCCTTTCCGTCAGATGGGCGGACCATGTGTGCATCTGTTGGCCCTGTTGGATGTGTCTGTCTATCGTATTCTAATGATGTGACGACATTCGGATATATACCATAACCGTAATCTCGATTATCAAGTGGTTTGTACTCTTGGAATGCTGTGGCAACTATTATTGCCCCAACATTTAGTTCAAACACTTTGTCTTCGTCGTCGTACATGATACAGTCCTGTGGACAGACCCCTGCACATGTGCCACATCCTATGCATGAGTCCCGGTCAATGGTTGCTAGTAAAGGGATTTGTTGGGGGAAATTCATGTAGATTGCCTTTCTGAGTGACAGTCCGAAATCATATTCATTTGGTACTTCAACAGGACATGCTTGGATACAGAGCTGACAACCTGTACACTTGTCTGCATTGACATAGCGTGCAGTTTGTCTTATGGTGACTGTGAAATCACCAACTTTTCCTTCAACCTTCTCAACCTGAGACAATGGATGAATTGTGATATTGGGATGTTTACCAACAAATGATGTAAGTGGAGTCATTACACACGCACTACATTCAAGCATTGGAAATATTTTATACACTGCAACATAGTTGCCACCAATTGCTACTGTTTTTTCAACCATGTGCGCGCGATGTCCACCATTTGCAAGATCTAATGATGCACTGATTCCTGCCATACCGCCACCTATGACTAATACATCAGTAGGCTTACTCGGATCCCCAGTTGTTTTGGCTGATTCACTGACCATGGGTCACGTTCTCCAAGCTTGGATTACAACAGCCGCTTGAACTTATTGACCGATATAATTGTTCTGTCATGTGCCTTAATTTGAGTTCTGCAATGGATGGCTAGTGGAGGGGATGCCCCCTCCATTGACTACTCTGTCTTTTTCACATTGAGATACAGATACGCCAATCCAGCGAAGACGTATGCCAGAAGATACAGGACGATTGGAATCCATAGAAATTCCAGCATCATTATGCGCATAGGGTCTCTTCCGTAGCCAAATGGTGTTGGTAGGTAAATCCAGACCAATCCAGCAATGTAGACCAGTGCAGCAAGCAATCTTACTTCTTTCCTAGGCTTGAACACGTAGATATACGTGAACACTACTAAGAATGCAAATCCCATGAGAAACATCGGCCACATGTCAGAGCTACCAAGGGTCACATTGTACACGGCAACGATGAATGCATGGACTGCAACGAATGACTCTAGGAGTACTATCCATCCCGCCTTTGTATGAACTACTGTGAAAGCAAGTGACATCTGCGTAAATAGTAAGAACATATACAGAAATCCTGTGAGTAATTGTGGATCCATTGCCATTGGATGGAACCAATAGGTGTAGACTATTGCCCATGCAATGACATACCCGTGATTCCTCCTGAAGAAACCAGAGACCTGAGCAGTGATTGGCTTTCCGGCTCTCTTACCTAGGAACAATCCCCTTCGTGGGTTCTCAATGATTAGAATCAGAGCAAGCATTACTATGACAGATCCCTGACTTGTCCAGATTGGTACATCCTTTGCCAGTCCATCATAGGTGACATGAGTCTGGAAGAGATGCAGGAATGCAAAAGCAATGGTTGTTACAATCATTGCGTAGTTGTAACCCGTTAATCCCGTCGTTGCAGTCTTACCGTACTTCTTCATACCCCAGTAGATTAACCCCCAGACAATGATCTGCTGACTCAGATAGAATGACCATGTAATGAGCATAGCAATATCATTTCGAGTAGGGAGCTGCCAGTAATACCAATCAGCACCTATATCAGGTCCAAGTACAAATCTCTCTAATAGTGGTCCCAGCAGGAATATCAGAATCGTGAATAAGATTCCAAAGATTACCATTCCTCCCCATGCATATAATGCAGTCTGGTTGTCCTGGTTCTCAGGTTCGTGAGTAGTTATTGTATCTTCAACTATGGTCATCGTTTCTATCCCCTTCAATATCGAATAATTAGGTCTATTTCTTCAAGGAATCTTTTAGAATTGGACCTAGAGAAGCAAGACTCTGTTCTGTTTCTTCTTTGAATGCCTTCAGCATCTTCACGATGTATGGTTCAGCGTCAGAATATAGCCCCTGAAGTGTGTCAATATCTTCAGAGATTTCCTCTAGCATAGACATGGTCTTCTTAACGATCATAGAGATCAGGGAATTCACCTTCTCATCCACTGTATAAAGAATCCTTCGTCTACCCCTGCCGGTCTGTCCATAGTCCACTTCACTAATAATTAGTCCAATTGCTTCAAGTTGTGAAACAATCAAACCAATATTGCTCCTTGAATATCGTGTGGTTTCGACTAAGTCATCCGCACTCATCTTTTCATCCCGCTTGTATTTAGATACATACAGAGCTGTAAGAATAGGACCTGCATTTCGTGGAATCCCTAGCCATTCCACAAGTTTCTCAAAGAATCGAACCAAATGACTATAATCACTGAGTGAGAAATCTGACATTGTGCAACCTCGTATAATATATATAATTTTTACAGTATCTTCTATAATATTTATATGTATTCCTTGATAAGTGTTTATCAATCGGATGTACACTAATGCATCATTCAGTCATGTCCTGCATCTGAAGGAAAAATCCAGTAATCTTCTGCTTCTCTTTCATTCCATATGGCCCAGCTATAATTCTTAGACGTTTTGCATCGGTTTGCAGTTTTTCATAGATTTCAAGTTTCTCAGCCTTATCAAAATCAAATTCGAGAATGTAATCCACAACTTCTCCCTTCTGGACTCGCATCATAACATCTGATGGAAAATTAGGGTCCTTGAATATATTGTAGTCTGCTAAATCAGTAATATTAGAAACTCCAAACGTATCAAGTAGTGATCTATTGGCATCAATCAAGTATCCTTTCGAGTTAAACAAACAGATTCCGATAGGAGAGTCGTGGAAGAGACGTCTAAACCTTTCTTCACTTGTTCTGAGTTCTTCCTCGGTGAATTTCTGGGAACTGATGTTTCTTACTATCGCCCACGCACCAAGGGATCTGCCATACTCATTACTCATCTTCCAAGATGAAACTGATACAGGTATCAGGCGTCCACTCTTTGTGATTAACTCCTTCTCAAATATATTGTAGAAACCATTTTCTCTTAGTTGTTCTTCTGCATAGTCATCTAACTTGTGCCATGAAGCAGGAGTAAGATCTCGAAAACTCATGCCAACTAACTCATCCAATCTGTAATCCATCATCGACGCAAAAGCTTGATTATACTCCACAATACGTCCATCATTACCCACTGCTACAATCCCATCCAATGATGATTCAAAGAGATTCCGGAATTTAGCCTCACTCTCTTGGAGTTGATGCTGTATTCGGTTCTGTTCCACAGAAGTTCTGATGTCATCTGCAAGGTCAATGATGAGACTTCGGAAATCATCATCATCCTTTCTCAGATAGAAATTAGCCCCTAAATTCAATGCCTTGATAGCAATTTCCTCCATACTCTGCTCAGTAAACATTACAAAGTGAAGGTTTCGACCTGAGTTTCTGAGCCAATGTAAAAGATCCAACCCATTCATCTCACTTGGTCCTGGAGAATAGTCGCAAACAATCGCATCATAATCACGTTCATCAAGAAGACGTAATGCATCTTGAGTAGAGTCAGCAAGTTCTATCTTGAAATCGGGGTTACTCTCAATAAGATGTCTGTCAAATAGGTCGTAGAGATCTCTATTATTGTCGACAACAAGTACCCGAATATTCAATGGAACTTCCCTTCATTGTTACACTCTATTGATGCTACTTTCTAATTTTCCATTTACTCTTTAATCTCTCTGAAAAGAGTTATAGTCTTCTTATCAATAGTGTTATCGGAACTGAACTTCTGAACAGCATGAGGAGATTCATTGGGATGACAAGAGGAAAGGATGCTAGTACATACATTAGGGAGAAATCATCTGAACTAGTATTACTGGTTACAGAATGTCATGAGAAGCATCAACCAAGTTTTTCCGAGCAATACGCAGAAAAAATCGCATCATATCATCGAGATACAGAATATCACTTATCACACCTCTCAAGTGCTCTTCACCTGTCTAGTGTAACGCTCTTTGTTTCCTATATACAATGGGTCAAGGTATTGTTTGAGCACATCGGTGTATCAATTGAGGATCTTAGAACGAGTATTGACTGTTTGAAAGAAGCAATAGATGATGTCTTTCCGATAGATTTCAAAAATCTCACTACTGAATATGTAGATGCAGGACTGAATCAGCTGGAAGAAGATTCCCCAAGTATGGTTTCTTACATTGGTGCTGATGAAAACTTGTCAGTTCTTGTGACGCAATATCTCAATTCGTTGTTGAATTGGGAATCTGAAACTGCTCAAAAGCTGGTTGAGAAGGCATTACGAGATGGTGTTGAAATAAAGAACATCTACGAGTACATTTTCGGAATATCCCAAAGAGAAGTTGGACGCCTTTGGCTTACAGGTGAGATTTCTATTGCTCAAGAGCACTTCTGCACATCATCAACACAGAGGATAATGTCAAGACTCATTCCACACTTCGCATCTGATAAGAAGAAGAAGCAATCAATTATGTTTGCATGTGTTGCTGGAGAATTGCATGATATGGGTATTCGGATGCTTTCGGATATATTCGAGATGGAAGGCTGGCAGAGTGTCTATCTTGGTGCAAATACACCTGTATATAGTATATTGAGTGCTGTTGAAGAAAGAAAACCTGATGTTCTAGCATTGTCTGCTACGATGACCTTTCATGTTCCAGAGATAGAAGATATCATTACTCAAGTCAGGTCCTCAGGACACAATCCGAAAATCATTGTTGGTGGTAGACCTTTCAATATCGTCGAAGATCTCTGGAAACAGGTTGATGCAGACGGATTCGCTGCGAATACAGAGGAAGCTCTGGTACTAGCGGAAAAAATCCTTCAATAGTTAATCGAACTATGATTGACTAATTATGTAGAAGATTAGAAACACAACGGCTACTCCTACAATTATAGGTATAACAAGACCAGTCCAGAAACAATAACCAGTCCAGAATGATGCACTCAAGAAAAGTGAAGAAGCTACTTTACTTGGTATTTTGTCAGATGGTTGTTTAGAATTCGATACGATACCTAGAACCATTGCTGATGCTAGGATTGCAGTCATAAACCATCCAGTATAGTTCGTGAGTGGGATGCCATAGTATATACCAGGTACTTCCCAAACCCAGATATTTAACAGAACTGCAGCTGGATCTAGGACAAGGTCAACAGCAACAAGTATCAATGCACTAATTGGTACCATGAATTTCAGTTTCTGTGTGAATTGAGATGCAATGGTCAAACTGCCCAAGACGAGTGGTGCAAAAGCGAATGATACACTCCAGGGTACAAGTCCTGCGAATTTGAATCCCATTTGATCTGTATAATGGAATGGACCATATGGAAGACCAGAGGAGATACCAATGGCTTCAACAATGATAGGTAAGATACTTAGAATTAGAATTAGTATCAGACCTTGTTTCAAACCAAGCCATCTACATGTGTAATAATATGATGGTACTGCTAGAAATATGATGAATAGTGCAGACACCCAAGTAACTGATTCGCCTATCTCAACATTAGCAACCAACCAGCTGGCCAAGAATAAAGCAACTGCGAAAATTATCAGAAACCAGCTCTCTGGATCTGTGACATTCGTATCCTGATTCTCTGTCAAAGTGGTATCACCTTTGGTATCCCTATACTCATGAAGAGTACCATACCAAAAATCCCGGTCCAATATGGAAACATCCAATATGCCCTGTCGATACTAACTGTAGGTTTAAGAAGCAGGACCAAGGGTATCATAGGATAACTGAACATCAATATACTCCATGGCAAATTCCAAGGAGATAATACAACAAGTATCAGTGAAAAACCAAGCCAGAATACAAGAGTCAGAACAAGTGATGTTCGTTTTCCTAGAACCACCGCTGTCGTTCTTATACCCGCTTTTGCGTCTGCAGCAATATCTGGAATTGCTGAAAATAGTTGCATAGCAGCTGTCCAAAGGAATGCTGCAAATAAGGGTAGGAATGGAGGTACTATGCCTGTGATTTGGTAATATGCAATGAGTGCCGGAACTACATAGAGGAAGTTGGATGTAAAATCCAAGACTGGAACTGCCTTGAATCGAAATGGTTTAGCACTGTAGAAAACTGATAGCAGAATCCACAAGGAGAAGAGCAGTGTATAGATAATGTCTGCTGCAAATACTATGAGTACAATTCCATATACAAATGATAGGAACACAATACCTTGTAATTTCTTCTGATCACTCTCTACAGCTCGGTATTCTTTCTCATCCTTTTTCGGATTGAATAGGTCTGTGTCCTTATCTGAGAGGTCATTCACGCCGTACAGAAAGATATTGGCAGGTATCATGAAATAGAACAAACTTGCAATGAAAAATGGGTCTATCAATTGGTCAATAGAAGACATCCCAACTATATATCCGACCAGAAATGTTCCTCCAAGATAGAGCCAGAATCTAATTCGGGACACTTTGAAAGCTAATCTTAGAACACCGGTCAACAAATATTCCTCCTTCTATTGGTTGTACTTTTCATCTATCATCTCAGATACAATTTGTGAGGCAATCAATGCCATTGGAACTCCAATGCCTGGGTGCGTGTACTGCCCTGTGTAATAGAGATTCTTGACTTTCTTACTCAGGTGTCGTGGTCTGAAGAAGGCAGATTGACTGAAGGTGTGTGTTAATCCTACGGCAGTACCCAGATACGCATTGTAATCCTCACTGAAGTCGTTCAGAGTGAATATCCTCTTGACAACCAATGAATCTTGGATATTCTCACCGGTGACTTCTTCCATATGCTCAATGATTTTGTCAAAGTACTTTTCCCTTACTTCAGGAGTGTCTTCAAGTCCAGGAGAAATTGGAACAGTGACAAAGATGTTCTCCTTCCCTTCTGGAGCTACACTGTTGTCAATTCTTGACGGACTGCAGAGGTAATAGGCAGGTTCGTCAGGCCAGGAGGGTCTATCGAAAATCTGTTCAAAATGTGCAACCCAATCATGATCTAGGATTACATTGTGATGGGTTAGACTGTCAAGTTTCTTATCGATTCCAAGATATAGAACATATGCTGATGGCGCAATAGTCTTTTTCTTCCAATACTTGATTGGATATGTCTGACTCTCATCATCTAACAATTGTGTTTCAGTGTGAGGATAGTCCGCATTTGAAATTACAATGTCCGCCTCGTATTCTCCATTGTTTGTGATAACACGTTTCGCTACTTTATTCTCAACAACGATTTTCGTGACTTCGACTCCATACTCTATAGACCCACCATGGTCAATAGTCAACTTCTCCAATGCTTCGACAATTTTGCCTAGCCCTCCGCGTGGATACCATACTCCTAGATTGAAATCAATATGAGAAATCATTGAATAGAGTGCTGGTGTGTTCTTTGGATTTCCGCCAAGGAACACAATCGAGTATTGCAGAATCTTCTTTGCACGTTCATTCGAGAAGAACTTGCTGATTAGTTTCTCCATGTTGGATAGTATACTAAGCTTCCATCCTGCAGACATTAGTTTAGGGCTCAACATACCTCTGATTCCAACTAGGTCTTCATACATCAATCCCTTCATGAGATATTCATACTTCTCCTTCGCTTGCTTGAGATATTTCTCTAATTTCTCCGCACCGTTCTCTTCGAGTTTGTCGAATATCCTCTTGTTCTCCTCAATATCAGCTGAGATGTCGATGATTTCGTCTGGGAAGAATATTCTATATGATGGATTCAATCTTATCAATTCATAGAAGTCCTCCACCTTCTTGTCAAAGAGAGAGAAGAAATTCTCAAAGATCTCGGGCATTAGATACCATGATGGCCCCATATCAAATACGAATCCATCCTTTCTCCATACTCTGGCTCTCCCACCAGGATTTTCATTCTTCTCAAACACCTTAACTTCATGGCCCTGTTTGGATAGCAGAGCCGCGGCGGAGAGACCACCAATTCCTGTGCCAATTACTATAATTTTCATCTTGTAGCCGCCTAGCTAGTTTTTTCTGCGAACATATACCAAGAGTTTTATATACATTTTTTACAATAAAAACAGTATTAAATATATTGATTGCACTATATGCAACAAATATGGTGAAAAAAATGACAATGAGCTACACCACACATTTGAAACAATTACCTTCTGAGATTGTCATCCAACAAGTTGGAGATGTAATAAGTCTAGAACAGAGCTATGACTATTGCATGGACCTTTTCAAACTACATGCAAAGTCTTTCTACTTCGCTTCTCGTTATTTGGAGAGAGAAGAAAGAAGAGCAATTGCTTCATTATACGCCTTCTGCCGTTTAGCTGATGATTTTGCAGATGAAATTGATCTCCCTAAAGATGCACTTGAGCGAGAGCTAGATGTACTTGCTGATATCACTAATCGAATGGCTGACGGTGAGGTCTTTGATCATCCAATCTTCAGAGCATTTGGCGATACTATGGTTAGATACAATATTCCAGTCAGATATCTTCATGAACTCATAGAAGGAGTACGTATGGATGTCAACCTTACTGAGGTTAAGACTGTCAAAGAGCTAGATACTTACTGCTACCACGTGGCTTCAACAGTTGGTATCCTGATGTGCTATGTCTGGGGAGCAACTGATTCAGAAACCCTTGCCCGAGCAGCTGATTTAGGACATGCATTACAGTTGACTAACATACTTCGTGATATTGCCGAAGATTATGAGAATGGACGCATATATCTCCCTCTGGAAACAAGAGAGATATTCAGAGTGGATCGTTCTGATTTTGAGAAGAAAACTGTGAGTCCAGATTTCAAGTCATTGATACAGCATGAGATTGCACGTGCGAGATCAATCTATGCTAAGGCTGATGTAGGAACTCGCGATCTTCCTCCCGCAGGCGCATTCACAGTCAAAGTAGCTGGTCGTGTATACGGCGAGATTATGGCTGAGATAGAGAAGATGGACTATCAGGTGTGGAAGAAACGTGCTGTAGTTCCGAAATGGAAAAAGCTCTGGATTGCTCTCAAGTTGAGTCGTGAGTATAACCAGGAGAAGAAAGAGTATGACTCTCTCAATGGGGCTGCATAATCAATGACCAATGATACTCGAGTTGTAGTAGTTGGTAGTGGTTTCGGTGGTCTATCTGCAGCTGTACGAATGCAAGCTGCCGGTTACCAGACAACCATACTTGAGAAGCGTCATCAACTAGGAGGAAGAGCTGGCGTCTTTGAACGAGATGGATACACCTTCGATACTGGACCAACAATCATTACTCCTCCATTTCTCATTCATGATCTCTTCCAGGTTGCGGACAGAGATTCATCTGACTACCTTGAGATGGTTGAGATCAAACCCAAGTACCGACTCTATTTCCCAGATGATACCCATATGGAATATGGAAGCTCAGAAGATAATGTCAAAGAGATTGAACGATTAAGTCCACGCGATGTTGAAGGCTATAAAAAATACATGAAGGCTATCAAACCTGTGTATGAACTTGGATTCGAGAAATTTGGTTCAATGCCTTTCACCTCTATCTGGGACATGGTGAAGATGGGTCCATCTGGTGTAAAACACAAAGCATACAAGAGCGTCTACGGACTCGTGTCTAGTTACATGAAGGATGAACGACTTCGAAGTGCTATGTCTTTCAATCCTCTATTCATTGGTGGGAATCCTCTCAAAGCAACATCAATTTTCAGTTTGATAACATATATCGAAGAGAAGCATGGAATGTGGTGGATTCGTGGTGGAACTCACAAATTTGTTGACGCATTAGAGCGACTCTTTAAGGAACTTGGTGGCCAAATAAAACTGAACTCCGAAGTTGACAAGATTGTGGTTGGCTCTAAGAAACAGGTCAAGGGAGTTAGTACTTCTACTGGTGATGAGTATGATGCTGATGTTGTCATATCTAATGCTGATGTAGCCACAACATACACGCAAATGATTGACAAGAAGTTCAGACGGTATAATACAGATGGAAAGTACAAGAATGCAGACTACAGTATGAGTCTCTTCATGATTTACTTCGGTGTCAAGAAGAAGTACCCTGAAATGTTACATCACAGTATTGTTTTTGGGAAAAGATACAAGGGTCTCCTAAAAGACATATTCAACAAAAATATCGTACCGGAGGATTTCTCAACATATCTTCACATACCAACACGCACTGATCCAGAAATGGCTCCGTCTGGTTCTGAAACAATGTATGCCTGCACTCCAGTTGCCAACTTGGATGCAAATATTGACTGGGATACGAAAAAGGATGAGTACAGAGATCATATCCTAAGCCATCTTGATGAACGAATCTTGCCCGGTCTTCTAGACAACCTTGGCCCCACTGAAGTATTTACCCCACTCGATTTCAAACGTGAGTTCAATTCCGTCAAAGGAGCTGGATTTTCACTCCAACCACTACTCATGCAGTCGGGATTCTTTAGACCTCACAATAAATCCCGCGACATACAAGGACTTTACTTCGTGGGGGCTGGGACCCATCCTGGAGCTGGTGTACCAAGCGTCCTCATGAGTGCTGATATCACTTCACAATTAGTGAATGAAGATCTGAGTAAATAGAACAGCAGATAAAAACAAACGAGGAAGAGTGTATCTCACTCTTCCTCAATTCATCTTATTTTGAAATAAATCTGGAGAATACGCGTATTCCCACTATCAACACAACAACACCTGTTATTGATACAATGAGTAGATCAATCCAGATTGTTGCTACTGTAATTGAGGCACCTCTTAGGAAGAGCGTTGTCAATGCATGAGTCACATAGTTGCTTGGAATCACAGCACCAATAGTCTCCATAATCCCACCTAACGGCATGAATGTACCTAGAAACATCTGTGGCATGATGAAGATGAATGCTACACCACTTGCTACCTCAGCAGACTTGGAAATAGCTGCTGCAATCAGACCAAATCCAACATTGACCAGAGTGAAGGCAACGACTATGAGAAATGCGAAGAGTAGTCCTGCTATGTCAGTATCAGGTCTATATCCAATTAGGAAGGAGGATGCAAAGACCAGAGCCACTTGTACTACTCCAATGAGCATGTATGAAATGGTCTGGCTCATCATGAACTCCCCTGAACTTACTGGAGTTGTTGACATTCTCTTGAGTAGACCGGAGTCCCTCTCCTCTGTCAGTGACTGAGCAACAATCATTGTCATGAATATCGCTGCAAAGGCAAAGATCCCAGGTGCCATGAAGTCCCACTGGGATAAGGTACTAGCCACAACTAACGATGGACTACCTACACTCACTGGTAGTTGAAGTGTAGTAGCGGCCTCACCAAACATAGTTGTGAGTACTACCTGGTGAACCATAGGAGGAACTGCACCTGAGGCAATCATAGAACCACTATCAACATAGAGTCCGACCGTTGTATTGCTCCAACTTGATGGATCGAAAGGAGCCATCCAGTAAGACTGGCAACTATCGCTGAATCCCTCTGGAATTACAACGAGCGCGTCCAATCCACCTTCCAGAAGCACTGACTGTCCAGTTTCATTGTCAGCAAAGTCATGAATGATGAACACCTCAACTTCACTTAAATTACCAACGAAGTTGTTATTCCACTGTGGATTATCAGATGCCGTATCGAGATTCACAACTCCAATATCAAACTGGGTTGACCCTCCTGTACCCATTCCACCAAATGCCAAACCAAATACAATTGTCACTACAAATGGGAATAACAAGAGCATAAACAGAACCGCTGGCTCTCTTTTGGTTTTCTTTAGTTCTTTCTTAACAAGAGTCAAAATGATCTGTAGTTTCAAATTACACAACCTCCCTCAGTTTCTTGCCAGTGATCTTGACAAAGACCTCCTCGAGATCTTCAGCTCCATGATTTTCCATCAACTCCTTAGGGGTCCCAAGTGCAATCAATCGACCCTCATCCATAATGCCTACACGGTCACAGAGCTCTTCTGCTTCCTCCATGTAATGTGTCGTTAAGATGATGGCCATCCCATTACTCTTCATTTCTCTAATGAAGTCCCATATCGATCTTCGAGCAACAGGGTCCATTGCTACCGTTGGTTCATCAAGCAGTGCAATTTTCGGTTCATGTACTAACGCCATAGCTGTACTAACACGCCGAATCATTCCCCCGCTGTATTCTGCAGCCTTACGATCTGCATGGTCCTCCATACCAATTTTTAGAATGAGTTCATCAACTCGTTCTCGAAGGACCTCAGGAAGCATTCCATGGAAGTCACCAAAGAGTTCAATGTTCTCTCTACCTGTCAAGAACCTATAGTATGCCGGTTCCTGTGGACACAGTCCAATTAGTTTCTTTATCTCATCAGGGTCTGTTTCAACATCAAATCCACCTACAGTAGCTGAACCTGATGTTGGTTCAAGTAAGGTGTTGAGTATATTGATAGTGGTTGTCTTACCTGCACCATTTGGACCTAGAAGTCCGAAAAGCTCACCCCAAGCAATCTCCAGACTGAGATTTTTTACTGCAGTGACTGTTTCGAAGGTTTTGGTCACATCCTGAATCTTTATCGCAGTTGTCATTATCAGTAAACACCTGTATATGTACTGGTACAATTTCTATATAATACGAGAACCGTTTTTGAACTACAATCTAGTTTGTGTGGCAAACTACCCTTTTTCATCAACTAACATCATAATCTGAAGTCCAATACCCCATCCGGTATCTTCAAACGTGAATTGTATCGGCCAGAGTCCGGTGACAATTATTGCAGACTATAGAGGAGCTCGCAATCAACATTGGACTCTTCTACATTGCTATAGTTCTCGGATATCTTGTTACTCGGATGTCAAATAAATCCGAATCTCTCAGCAAGCTACTGACTACTCTGTTGATCAATCTACTATTGCCCCTACTCATTTTTGGAACACTCTTGAGTGAATCAGGTGTTGCAGTTGTTGCTGAACTTCCGCTCATTGTTCTCTTGACTATCATATGTCATCTAGCAAGTTTTGCTCTGCTCTTTATCATCCTGAGCAGAAGGGAGATTGAACGAGGGAAGAAGGGTGCAATGCTCCTCTGTGTCACATTCAATAATGCAATCTTCATTCCTATTCCCTTAGCAATGATGTTCATTGGACAAGGTGGAGTATCTGTGATTATAATGTGGTCCCTCACACAGATTCCACTCATGGCGACTTTTGGGGCATTCTTAGGTGCCTTCTACAGTAGAAATGAAACCTCATACTCATCTATGGTGAAGAAGACATTGATATTTCCGCCATTCATAGTAGCAATTCTCGCTCTAATTCTCATCAGTATAGGCTTCACCCTACCTGAACCAGTTCAGTCTGCTCTCTCAATCAATGGCACAATCACAACCTATCTCGCTCTGTTTGTTGTCGGTCTGGAACTTGGTCGAAGATTTTCTCTTACAGAGATGAGGGATGCGCTTGAGGTCTTTGCAGTTCGCCAGGTCATAGTACCACTGATGATCTTTGTATTTCTCATTATCCTTGGACTGTCAAAAGTGACCTCTCAGGTCATTCTTCTCGAAGCTATGATGCCCCCAGCTGTACTTACTGTGGTCTTTGCTGCAAACTTTGAACTTGACTCTGAAACAGCAGCGACGATCGTAACTGTTGGAACACTCCTTCTATTACCACTGGTCATTTTTCTCCCATTGATACTTGGTTGAAACTAGGACGACATTCCATAACTATAGGCATAAATTGAGAGAACTCCGAGTCACATCTATTGGTGAATATCTTGGACAGTGAGAATCCTGAAGGTCAATCTCCCGATAGTATCAAGAAATCCCTTGATGATGTTGTTGAAAAATTAGACCAAGATTCAAAATCCAGCGAGTCCTGGGGAACCTCTGTCTGGTCAGACCCAGAAAAATGGGAGAAATTGAAGAAGGAAATTAAAGAACGTCAGACAGAGCTTAAGCGTCTAGTATCTGAGAAAAGAGCAGGTACAATGGGCCAAGAGGAGTTTGATGCACGCTTTCGAGTGATTCAGGATGAACTTACAGAGCTAGAATTTCAGGTCTATAATCTTAGACTGGGTACGAGTATCAAGATGTGAGCCTACTCAGCCTTGGCTCTCTTAATCAACAGCACAGTTTCAATCAGTACTATTATTCCTAAGACACCGGAGAGTACGATTAGAGCGAGATTCATTACCTGTGCTGAAACTGGAACCCCTCCTTCATCAAGACCCGTGGTGAGTGCTCCCAGATTTACAGTCATGAGTGCGACATAATTTGATAGAACTTCAGAGAAGACAGTCCGCCACCAAATCAGTGTACCACCATAGTCTAGGACTAGCTGATATGCAAATTCACCCCCAGACTGCAATCGTGCAACATCTGATCCCAAAATTAGATTGATTGTGCCATTTCTCAGTGCATCCTGAACCTCTAAGAGCTCACCACCTGAGATGAACACTTCATCCTTCTGTAGAACCGCCTCGCATTCAATACCAAATGCCTCAGCTACATACGCTTCAGCAGGAAAGACTGCTACAGCATGCATCTGTGAGAAGCCATAGTCCTCGTCGATAGTGGTCACTAAGTCTTGGAATGTTGTCACTTCTGCAACAAACTGATTGAAATTGCTCTGCCACGTTCCTGTGAGTGTAGAGTTCAATGTTGACAGTGCCGCCTGTGTTGCATTAGCTATGGCAATGGCATTTCTTGGGAGCATCCACCAACCATGTGGATTCCCCTCGTCGTGCTCGTGTCCAGTGCCTTCCTCCTCATGTTCACCAGGCATAGGTGAGAATGCAGCACCATAATCCTCGAAGTTCTCTAATGCATCCAGATCATCAAATGAGATATACGGTGTGCTCACTTGTGTAGCGAGACTCTCCTCCCATGGAAAGTGTCCTGTTAGAACTAACAGATCAGCATCTTCGGCCGCAATGACTGCCTCTGGAGGCAGGGTTGAGGCATGGGGTTCAATGTCCTCGGGGAGGAGAACTGTGATATCAATATATTCTCCTCCGATTTGTTCAACGACACCTGCCAATGGAGTAACTGACACCGCAATCGAAAGTGTGGGTGTTTCTTGAGCCTGAGTTAGTGGGACAACTGAGAATACTCCATAACCTGTGAGGATGAGTAGCATTAGTAGAGCAACACGATTACTTCTCATTGAATCAACACCCTGATGTTCTAACCTCAGGTTTCAGACGCAAGTTCTGTGAATAGAGGCACATTATTAAGTATTATCCACATTCTAATAACTCATAACCGACCTAATGCATGTTCTCATGTAATCTCGTCGGAGGTGTCTACAATCCCTATAGTTGCAGTTTCAATGGCTGATGATGATTTGGAAGAACTTGGACAGCTTCAGAATGAGGGAGGATTCTCAAATAGGTCTGAGGTTGTCAGACATGCACTGCAGTCTCTCATGGCTGAACTCAGGACATTGGAGGAATGTCGGGGTAAACTGACAGCTGTTATGACGGTGACCTATCATAAGACTGGAAAGGGAAACCACTCTAGTCCGGTTCAGCACAGGTATCACAAGTATATTGAGGCAATGATGCACTCTCATCCTGGTGGAGGAGGATGTGTCGAGGTCTTGATAATCCACGGACCCGCAGATTCAATCCGCGAATTGGTCAAGGATCAGAGAGCTCTGAAACAGGTTTCTCGTGTTGAAGTCAGTCTTGTCAGGAGTTGAAGCCATGGCTGAGACCGCTTTGTTTGAAGCACATGACCTTGCTGTACGATATCCCAGTGGTGAGATTGCTCTACACAATGTGAATTTCTGCATCACTGCTCCAAGTTTTACAGCTATAATTGGTCCCAATGGTTCTGGTAAGAGTACACTCCTGAAGACTGCCCTTGGACTAATCAAACCGGCGAGGGGCCGTATAGAGCTCTTTGGATATGACTCGGTGAAGAATACGCAGAAGATTCGAAAGTTGGTCCGATATGTTCCACAGAGAGACCACATCGAATTGGGGGTTCCTATGAAGGTCAAGGACATTGTCCTGATGGGACGCCTACTCAAGAAACTACCACCACGGTTTGCGACATCTAAGGACAAGGAAATCGCAAAGGATGCACTAAAGCAAGTTCACATGGATGACCTATGGGATAGACCCTTTCCAGAATTGTCTGGAGGACAGCGCCAGAGAGTTCTTGTTGCAAGAGCACTGGCTGGTGAGGGACCCCTATTGATTCTTGATGAACCCCTTGCAGGTACTGATGCTGAGAGTCAGGACCTGATTGTTGAAGTGCTGGGTCGGTATCATCAAGAGAATGATGTCAGTATCATTATGGTCACACATGACCTCAATCCCATACACGTCTATGTGGAAAACGTGTTACTCATGAAGAACACCGTCGTTGGTACTGGTGCTCCCTGCTCGATAATGGATCCCGAGCTCTTGAAGAAAGTCTACGGACCAACAGCTAGGGTTGTTGAATATGGTGGGCACAGATACTGTGTAACAAAAGACTCAGGACTTGATCGCCATGGTTGACCTGTTTCAAATCATTCCTCCATTTCTGCTTCGTGCCCTCATTGGTGCTTTCTTCATCGCATTAGTAGCCTCCACGAGTGGAACGTTTCTCGTATTCAGAGGTCTCTCATTCATGACTGCAGGAGTTGCTCATGCAGCTCTTGGAGGAGCAGCTCTTGGTTTGTTCCTTCAGTCAACTGGCATTGTACCTTGGTTTGATCCCATCATAGGGGCGCTTCTGTTCAGTGTATTTGTAGCAGTTGTTACAGGCTATGCTGGTGAAACAGGGATATCTCAAAAGATGGAGGTTGCCGTAGGTGTTTCCTTTGCTCTCTCAATGAGTATTGCAGTGTTCCTGATGTACTATATTCCTCCAACTCAAGTACCGCAGGTCTGGGGCTATCTAGTCGGAGATATTTTACTCCTTGACTACTTCGATGTCATTATGTTAGCTGGCACTGCAACCCTGTTGTTTGTCATCACGTTGATGTTCAACAAGGAGTTTGTCTACGTCAGTGTTGATATGGAGGGATCAATCGCACACGGACTCAATGCCCGTGGGTATCACTATCTGATGCTGATAACCTCAGCATTAGCTATCGCACTAGCCACAAAGGCTGTGGGAGCAATACTTGTGTATGCAATCATGGTTGCTCCGGCAGCAGCATCGACTGAACTCTTCAAATCCGTGAGAGGTGTGATGCTAGCAGTCTTCTTCATTGCATTATTATCAGAACTTGGAGGACTTGCTACATCGTTTGCACTTCGTGCCTCTCCTAGTGCTGTTGCTGGTATACTAGCTGCGCTCTCTTATCTTGTGGCAATGCAGGTGAAGGCATATCGTAATAGGGTTTCAGATGAGATTATCATCCCTCCTGCTCCAGAGGAAGATGCAGTTGATGTTTTCCATGAGGCTCTGACTATAGGCGAAGACCATGACCATTCCAATGATCATTGAAGACCGCCAATCTGCATGAACTGCATCTAACTTAAGTATCGTATCAAACAATGCAGATGCAAATGGTCAACAATCGGAATGTGCTGACACTCACTGCAAGTAATACCATTGCAGTCACTGCAAATGGATTATGGATAATGTTCATGCCATTCTATTTTGAAACACTTCTTGGTTCAATTGAGGTAGTAGGTGTCTTCTTCTCACTAGCTGCACTCACCAGCGCATTGTTCTACCCGATTGGTGGACGTCTTGCCGACCGACTTGGTCGTCGACCATTGGTCATCAGTGGGCGTTTCATTGCTGCTCTGGGACCTCTTGTATTGCTCTTCTCAATTCCACTAGAAGGATCTGTCTTCAGAATCGTATTGGCGATGTTTGGCTACATCCTAGTATTCATTGGAGGGAGTCTGAGACTACCAGCATCTTCTATGCTCTTGATGGAGAGCAGTTCTAAACGTAAACGCGGCACAAGTTACATGATAGCTGAACGAGTGCTACCTTCTATTCCACCTGCCATCACTGTCTTCTTGGGTGCGTATCTGTATGTCTCAGGAGAAGCTCCACTCATGTTTCTAATCGGGGGATATGGTCTCATCATTTCAGGATTCTTCCTTCTACCTCTGCGAGAGTCACATTCCGATGACATTGCCGTAACGGAACCTAAGACTGACCGAGGACGACCAGCCATTGAGATGTTCATTCTTATCCTTGCACTAGCCTTTGTACTGGATGGAGTCTCTGCCAATGGTCTCTCATGGTATGTACCAATCTTCCTAGGTGAATCAAATGCAATCTTGTATGGTATTATGATATCAGTGTCGACGTTGGTAATTGCTGGATTTGCACTTCTATCAGGAATCCTTGTAGATCGTGTTGGTATCAAGTATTCTCTCATTCCTGGATGGATTGCACTTGCAGTCACGGTGTTTCTCTTTGGCCTAGTTACATCTCCTGTGTATTCACTAGTCCTGTATTGCGTCTGGGTTGCATTAGACACTATAGACACAGCTATACCACCACTTTTGATTTCGGAGAAATATCCCAAGGAAGAGAGAGCAACTCGAATGGGCTGGTTCAACATGTTTGTTCGCGGGAGTCTATTTCTGGGTCCCATTCTCACATCGCTGCTGCTAGCAATCTCTCCGCAGATGCCTTTCTTTGCCAAGTCCATTATGAATATCATTGCAGCTCTAATTGT
>JAEOST010000685.1 GCA_016840245.1 Candidatus Thorarchaeota archaeon | reverse complement strand
CAGAGAGAAAAGACTTGGAGTTATGGAAGCTCTCAGGAAGTTAAGTAGAAGAGATATGAAGTATATCGCAATAGCATCCATCGTATACCTTTCTTGGACAATCTCATTCAAGATGGCAACAACATGGGGCGGCGAGTTCTTCAAAGCAGTCTGGTTTCAGTCGGATGACCAATTCAATAGCATTCTTACTGTAGCAGGACTACTCTTACCAGTCTCAGCTCTGATATCTGGAATCTTACTTGACAAGATTGGTAGAAATTATGTGTTGGTCATTGGCACCATTGGGTCAGTGATATGTTACTGTGGCCTAGGATATGGTCAGGATATTATGACTCTAAGTGCGTTCTACTGGGGAGCCTACTTCTTCATGGCAATGGTTCTGGCTTGGATCTATGTCTACCTTGCGGAAATCTTTCCAACTGAGATTAGAACAACAAGTATCGGCGTCTGTGTTACTGGAGCCCGTTTTGGTTACGTATTTGGCCCCATCTTAGCAGGTATTCTACTAGCTATGTTCCCAGTTATGGATGGCTTCTGGATAATAGGTGGGCTACTGATGCTCATACCCTTAGTCACGCTAACTGGTAAACCATTTGAAACAAAGGGCAAGGAACTAGAAGCTATAGAGATAGAAAGGTAACAATCTAAAAAAGTGAGGACACGCATTACGCGGTCCTCAATCCCTCTTTTTCCTGATAAGAATTCGAATAAAGATTGGATAATGAATACACCACCTCCTCAGCAGAATTAAAAGGCTGATATCTGGAGCAATATCAGCAGTACACTATTCGATGTGGTGGAATAAAATGAAACATAATGGAATAGAGGTTGACATCGCAAGCTACGTTGTGTGGTTACAGAGAAGAAATCGTGATTACAAGAACACCAGAGATGTGCCAGTGACGGCAATTATTACTACACACCCCCAAGATGAAGGTCTGCCAACAAGACCAAACAAATTCTTCTTCATATTTGTAGACTCGGATATTGTACCAGATACATATGTTGAGAATCGTGAAGTGTTCGCGTTTGTTTCTGCTAGGTTCTACATGCACTACATAGACTTGGTAAGGACTGAGAAACCCATCAAAGTGATCTGGGAGCGAGACATTGGTAGCTGTATGCTAGCCACAGGTCGAAGAGAACCAGTTGGTGAGGGTCCAGGCGAGAGACCCAGGGTTTGATACATTTTCAATGAAACCAAGATGCGTGAAACTAGAACTATTAACAAATCATGATTACGATGGTCAGCGGATTTAATACGTCCTTCACTTTCAGAGAAGATGGGGTTTTCCGTTGACAAATGATGATGTTTATCGATCCTTGCAGAAGCATCTTGATAGTATGCCTGTGGGATTTCCACCAACTGAGTCGGGAGTAGAATTACGAATTCTCAAGAGGCTATTTTCACCGGAGGAAGCGAGGATAGCTTGCTCTCTAAAATATGCACCAAAACCAACAGATAGTCTTGGTGACATATATGAAAGACTAGGGTCTACTGTCGAATCAGAGGAGGCTCTTGAGAGAATCTTAGATGGAATGGTGGTCAAAGGATTAATTGCTTTCAGAGAAGAGGGTAATGTAAAATTCTATGCTGGCGCTCAGTGGGTCATTGGTATCTACGAGTATCAGGTTCACAAACTGTCAAAGGAACTACTTGCAGATATCAGTCAATACGGATCAGAAGCATTTGGTAAGGCGTTCTCCACAACCTCGCCCAGACAGCTACGTGTTATACCAGTTGAAAAAAGCATCACACACCAACATGATGTAGTTCAATATGATAATATCCGAGAGCTCCTTGAAACAGCGGAGGGTCCATTCATGGTCACAGACTGTGTCTGTGGACAGGCTAGAGAGATAGCTGGTCAGCCCTGTCAAGCGAGTGATAGCTTGGAGAGATGCATTGGCTCGGGTTCTTCTGCACAGACGTACATTGACCAAGGATGGGGCCGAGAGATAACAAAGGAAGAGCTGCTTGAGATACTTGCGAGAAGTGAACAGGATGGACTTGTTCTCCAACCAGCCAATACTAAGGACTTCCACTTTGTCTGCAGTTGTTGTGGATGTTGTTGCGGAGTCATAAGAGGAGTAAAATCAACCGAGAAACCCGTACAATTCTTCTCTACAAACTACTATGCAGTTGTGGATCATGAACTGTGTACTAGCTGTGGAACTTGCACTGAAATATGTCAAATGGAGGCACCCACACTCGTAGATGACGTGTTGACCATAAACTTGGATCGGTGCATTGGTTGTGGGGCTTGTGTAGCAAACTGTCCTTCTGATGCAATGAGTCTTGAGAAACGTGAGAGTGAACACATACCATCAGATACTATGCAGGAACTCTATGCGAGAATATCTGAGCACAGAAAGTAGTATGAGAATCAATACCATAGTTACATTATTAGCTCGATATATATACAGTAAATATTCGTAAGATGAAGAGGAATAAAGGTGAAAGTGGTTAGGCAGTCGTTCAGTTTTGAGAAGGATCTCGACCGTGTACGATCATTCCTTCTAGAAGTCTACAAACAAACAGGTAATCTCCACTATCTAATCCCAATTAAGATTGAGAATGAGAAATTTGGTCCTTGTGGTTGGGACTATTCAAACGCGGATGATGAGGCCATAAAAATCTGGGAACAATCTGATCGGTCGAAACCTGGGATCCTTGCCGTGTCCCATCGGGGATCTGCTGGAAATTATCATATTGAGATTCATCCCGAGTATAAACACCTAGAACATGAGTTGTTTCTAGAGACCGAGAAATATGAGAGAGAGAGGGCAGCTAAACCAAATTCGAAGATGTACATGTACACCGTAGACCCGGATTCCGAGAGAATCACTACTCTAACAGAGATGGGATATGAGGACTATGGCTTGCATGAATACAATCATATCTTTCCTTTAGATGCATCATTACCTGACTATACACTCCCGAAGGGATTTTCAATTCGAAATCT
>JAEOST010000684.1 GCA_016840245.1 Candidatus Thorarchaeota archaeon | reverse complement strand
TGACTATATGTTCTACAATAATTCCCCCGTGATTGCTGCGGGTCCTGGATTTGTTGAAGAGATCAATATTCGTAGTATGGAAAATACAACAATCTACGGAATTGGTGTGAAGATTCGATTCAATGAAACAATACTCATCGAGTACGGTTTTGAGGGAGATGCAAACGAAACCTTACGAGATCAACAATTGGCAATGCTCGATGTACAGGTAGGAGATTGGGTGGTAAAAGGTGAACAGATTGGAAGATTTCTAACACCGGTCCCTACGGATCACGTTCACTTCACTGTTTACAAAGATTACGTAGGATTCTGTCCAAGACTCGTTATGGGTGTAGATGATTACAATGAAATCATGATTCTAGTTCACAGCTTCCATCCAACATGGGATCTCTGTTACCTTTGATCACTCTAGTTCCCAAAGGGCTTCAGGAACAACATCCTGTATCGTCCCGAGTGACTGTCTTGCCTCTTCAAAGGTCAGTTCGAATATCATTGGACCATTGAAGCCATCCTTTACGAGCTCAAGCATGAATTCCCTGACTGGCAATTCGCCTGTGCCCAGTGCCATGTGATCATCAGGGATAGACACTCCCTCTACTATCTTGCAGGTTCCATCATTGAGGTGGAGCTCCGTTATTCTATCCTTATGAGTTCTATAGAAATCAACCACTGACTCGTCACCAGAGAACTTGGCCAAGGTATGACCTGTATCGAAACAGATGCTCAGGTCGTACTCGTCAACGATTGCACGGGTGATATCGAATGGAAACTCTATATTCTCAACTGCGATTCGTCTTGGGTCAATCTCACTCCTAGCAAGTATCTCTTCAACACTCGTTGCAGAGAAGCCAGCCATTGCGGTGCATATCACGTTGACAATCTCCTTTCCGAAAGCCAGTCGTGAGAACTCTGCAGCAAGAGCGCCTGTTGAATGAAGAACGTAGAACTCAGGTTCTAGTGGTTCGACCAGCTTGATTGACTCGACAATACTGTCAACACTTCCCTTTCTCACAGGTTCGTTGAATGTGGCTGGCTCAATGGACCAGAGGGGGAGATGAGCAGTGTATGAGTGTCCGAGCTCATCCTTGAGCTCTGCAAGCTGATTAATTGTATCAGGAGTTAGTGCCCCTGGAATCACATAGAGCATATCCATTGTAATCTCAATCACACTGATGTACTCAATCTGCACTGCCTCTCTGACCATCTCGATTATATTGAATCGAGAGAAGTCAGGAACACCATCAACCACGATTCGTTCTACAGTGGGTTTGAATTCCAGGGGAACTATTCCGTATCGCATTCGGATTCCTCGAAATGTGATTTTCAGACTAACGCATTGACTTTAGTTTCTGCAATTCATGACCTTCAATGGCAGGGTCCACCTCAAGGACTTCAACCTTTAGCATCTTATCACCCTGCTTTACCTTCTGGACAATATCGAATCCTTCGGTAACTTGTCCAAATACAGTATGTTTACCATTTAGATGCTTGCAGTTGCCCCCATTGAGTACAATGAAGAACTGACTACCACCAGTATCTCTACCTGCATGAGCCATCGAGAATGACCCATCAGCGTGCTTCTGTCTGTGCCCACGAGTTTCACAGGGGATTGCGTAACCGGGACCACCCCTGCCAGTTCCTGTGGGATCACCACCCTGTATCACAAAGTCATCTACGACCCTGTGAAATGTGTGTCCGTCAAAGTAACCGCTTTGGGCAAGGGTGACGAAATTCTTCACTGTGTTTATTGCATCATCGCTCCAGAGATCTGCACTGATAGGTCCATACTCTGTATCAATCCTGATTTTTACAGTCATAATAACACCACAAACAATGTAGTAGATACTAACAAGAATCACGCATTCCACTTAGGGATTCCGGAGTGTACTTTGTAGGACTTCAAAAGGCATTGTCGAGATTCCACTATGTCATGGTCCTTTGGAAGCCTCTTAATCTGGGACATATGCTGTCTCTAGTTTGAGTATGGATTCTTTTTCAATGGACAAGGTGCGGTTTTGGGACCATGACACTCCCACTCGTTTATTAACAGACCCTCATCAATTTCAATGAAGACGTATGGTACAGTTGAAGGAATATCAAGAGGGAAAGATATCATTCCTCAGTGCAGACCTTGACCACTATAGTGAGAACAAGTCCCAACCAACTACGGCACTTCCTGTCTTCTATAACCCCCGAATGACCGTGAATAGAGACCTCTCAGTTCTCTTCCTTTCAGCTCATCAAGAACAATCCAAGGTCAAGCTTCTGTGCGAACCACTAGCAGGCTCAGGCATCAGAGCCATGAGATACCTCAAGGAGTGCTCTGGGGACTTCAACTCAGTCCTGTTTGATGTGAACCCGGTTGCTGTTGACATCGCGACACAGAACCTCAAACTGAATGGAATTGAAGATAGAGCAGAAGTAAAGAGAGGGGATGCAAGGATTCTTCTCCTCACAGAGTCTCGAGAGAAGAGGTTCGACTTTGTTGATGTAGATCCATTTGGAACACCTGCACCATTCCTCAATTCTGCCATGCAGTCGCTCAGTCCTAGACAAGGACTTCTTGCACTCACTGCAACCGACATGCCAGTCCTGTGTGGTATATTTCCCAGGGTTGCACAACGGAAGTATGGTGGGTATTCCATCAAAGCACCATTCTTGCACGAGATTGCAGTACGTCTTCTCATCGGTCTAGCATATCATGTCGCGGGGATGAACGACCAGTCAGTCACACCTCTTGTTTCATTGAGTGCAGACCACTATGTTCGAGTATGGCTAAAGGTCAAAGCAGATAGAACAACATCAAACCAACAGGCAGATGACATTGGATTCATAACCTATTGTCCGGCATGTATGGAGGCACGAATGTTCTCATCAACAATGGATTCAGCAGAGGTTGTTGAGGTTCACAGAGATACAGGTTGCACAGGAAGACTGAGAGTTGCAGGTCCCCTTTGGATTGGTGAACTCTACGACCAGAATCTATTGACTACTGCAGAAAACTTGCTAAATGAGCAGGAATTCATCTTCAATAGGCGAACCCCACGTATTCTAGACAAGATGATTGGAGAAGCGGAGATGACAAATCACATGTATGTAGACATTCATGCGTTGTGCGATTTGCACAGTTTCATACCGCCTAGACTAAGCGATATAGTTGAAAAGCTAAGTGAGCAGGGTCATAATGCATGTAGAACACACTTCAAGCCAACTGCAATTAGAACAGAAGCCAGTGTGAGAGAGATTGCAAGGATTATTGAGGAACTAAACAGGAGTAGGTAGTGTTATGGCAAGACCAAAGAAACCACGAACAAAGGAACACTACTATGTATCTGCAAAGAAACACGGATACAGGGCAAGATCAGCTTACAAACTTAGACAGATTGCAGACAAGTACAGGCTCTTGGAAGGTGTTGATAAGGTAGTAGAACTTTGTTCAAGTCCAGGGGGATGGACTCAGGTACTCAAAGAATTAGATAGCGGACTACAGATTGTCGCCGTGGATCTTATTTCCATGCCTCCGATTGACCGTGTTTCGTTTATTCAAGGAGATATAACAGACCCTAGCGTCATCAAGCAGATTGAGGAACTTACTGGGGGAACTGCGGATCTTGTCATCTCAGATTGTGCACCTAATGTGACTGGTAACTGGGACTTGGATGTTGTGCGACAACTCGCTCTGGCTGAGACCACCGTGAATCTTGGTCTGAAACTGTTGACGGGAAAAGGTAAAGTCTTAACAAAAGTATTCCAAGGTTCAGGCTTCCAGGAATTCCTAAAGGACACCCGGACGAAATTCAAATCAGTTAAACTGGTAAAGCCTGAAGCATCGAGAAAATCGAGTGCTGAGATTTACCTGTTGGCTTTTAGCCCAAAGAAGAGGGCTGAATCTGGAAAAGAGAATGATGGATGAGTCTATGTCGACTCCATCCATGTTTCTAACTCGCTGCAACTAGCAGGAGAGTCGGGTTGTCGTAGTCCACATCTTCCAATCTTAAGACAGTGGAAACATGGACAGCCATTTAAATCAGTCAAAGTACTTGGTTCGGCCTCATCGCCAATCTGTGCTCTAAGGAGAGGTCGTTCGTTCTTGAGTTCGGTCTTTTGCAATATTAGTCCCTCTGATGTCAATCGTTCGATTTCAGTCGTTATTGTGTCTGAGTCTACGCCAAGTCTATCTGCAAGTTCATCTACTAGCAGTCCTTCACTTCCCGCAGTTCGTAGCGCGGTTAGTATTTGGGCTGCTATGTCGCTCATAGGTATGACCTTTAACGCTTAGATACATGGCATCGCTATCCATGTAAAGCGGCTTCAGATAAAGAATTCGGAAGCTGCCGAAATCAATTGCCATCCGCTGCAATAAATCTAGCTGCTATGTACGAATGTGTACATTACCGATTCCTCTTTTTTAAGTATAGTATTTGACCAATGAGCCGTTCTGCATCAACTTTTCGATCAGGCTTCACTGCAACATATGGTTCCTTCACAGGTCCAAAGACATCCACTACAATACCTACTTTGTTTGCTTGCTTATCAAGTACTATAGAATGGGAGCCAATGGAGGGGGACTGATCTGTTCTGACAATGATTGAACCACGTTTTGACACATGCAGTACAGTTCCTAGACGTTTCATTTGTACCCAGACTCTCTTCTATCTTCGCTTCTTCTTCTTACCCTTTTTCTTGGAGGCAGCCTGTGCAGCAGAAGCTCTCTGTGCAACAATCTTTCTGACACTCTTTGCCAGCATGAGAATAAGTCTCTTCTTGGAATGACTCGTTCCACTCACTACGATGTATCCTCTTGTTCCCTCTGACCACGTACGGGGGTACAACTTCTCAGCCTCAACATCGAATTCTAAATCTGTTACCTGAGCCGCCTCAGTCAGAATATCTATTGTGACATTGGGAGCTGCAAGATTTGTGGGTATTCTACGTCCCTGCGACCTTGACAGAGTGGAGTCAATATATGCTGGCCAAATGATGGTGCCATTCCTCTTACGCATTTTCAGACTCTTCCATTCATGGATTCTACATGCCTGTTCTAGGATTCTCTTTTTATCTTTCCCATTAAGCCCGAACAAGTTCTTAAGAGGTATGAAAAACGAAGAGTTGACAAGACGCCAGGATAGTTCAATCATTGAAGAGAAAGAGTAAAGATGTCTATTTTTCAGAGATTGCAGATCTCGTTTCATCACGAAGTACCTGTCTGCGAAATCAAGTGGGAGCAGTGATTGTAAAGGACTCACAAATCTTGTCCACAGGGTACAATGGTGCACCAAAGGGGCTTCCTCACTGTGATGAAGTGGGGTGTATCAGAGAAGAGATGGGAGTAAAACCAGGCGAGCGTCATGAGCTCTGTAGAGGTCTCCATGCAGAACAGAATTCAATTATCCAGGCAGCGTACCATGGTGTATCTGTCAAGGATGCCAAGATTTACTGCACCACTAAACCATGCAGTATCTGTACAAAGATGATTATCAACGCCGGAATCAGAGAGATAATCTACATAGAGGAATATCATGATGAACTGGCTGCTCAGTTACTGACAGAGTCAACACTTATTGTAAGGAAAGTAGATGTGACACGCAATTTTGGCAGAAATGCGTCTAGGGCTAATCATTAGTTATTGGTTCTCATCAGGAAGGTTAAAGAGTAACACAAGTGGGTGACTCATCCCAGATAGTCTAGGTGGGTGACTAAATGGGAAAACTCCGCAATCTGATTAGTATCCATGACCTTACACGAGAGGATATTGATGATATCCTAGATTTAGCCTCGAAGATGGAGAAGGTCGCAGTAGATCGTAGTTTTGAGCTCAAAGACAAAATCATGGCATGCCTCTTTTTTGAAGCCTCAACTCGGACAAGACTGTCTTTTGAGAGTGCAATGATACGGCTCGGAGGAAGAGTCTTAGGGTTCGCAGATGTCAAGGGTACGAGTGCTGGTGGAAAGGGAGAAACACTTGCAGATACTATCCGCACCGTGGAAAGATATGCAGACATTATTGTCATCCGTCATCCATTGGATGGCTCTGCAAGGGTATCTGCTGAATTCTCAAGTATCCCTATAATTAACGCTGGAAGTGGGTCCGAAGAACATCCTACCCAAGCATTGTTGGATCTCTACTCGATACAGAAGATAAAGGGCAAGATTGATGGTCTATCAATCTCATTGTGCGGGGATTTGAAGTATGGGAGAACTGTTCATTCGTTAGGAATGGCTCTGGCATATTATGATGTCAAAGTAAAACTTGCTTCACCAGAATCTCTTCGAATGAAACCCATAATCATCGATGATATGAAGAAGAGAGGAATCGATGTTGTTGAAGTTGACAGTGTCACAGATGCAATGGAAGATGCTGATATTGTGTATATGACCCGTATTCAGAAAGAGAGATTTCCGGACATGCGAGAATATGATGAGGTCAAGGGACAGTTTCGGATTACACTTGATGAGGTAGCAATGATGAAGGAGGACAGTGCTATCTTGCATCCATTACCTAGAGTGGATGAGATTGACCCAGAGGTGGACTCTACTCCTCAAGCCAAGTATTTTGATCAGGTCTACAATGGTGTAGTAACAAGAATGGCCATATTGAAGATGATATTTGGTTAGCCTGGGTCTGCGCCTCGAAGCTCCTTGATCAATGCATCAATGGATCCCACCTTACTCACAGCAAGAGGAATACGCATCTGCTCAGAGAGCTCGATTGCCAACCGGTCCACCTCTTTGACACCATGAAGGATAACCATTGTTGGTTTGAATTCTTGGGACTTGATGGCAATCAGAGGTGCCCTACCCGTATTCACATTTGTGAAAAGTAAACAACGCTCAGTTGTAGCCCCGAACAGTTTCAGAAACGCCTCGCTATCCAGTTCCTTGACTGCACGTTCTACATCCACTAGAGTATATCCGTATAGCTCCTTATCCAGAAGGGCATCACCAGACAGGACGTCACATTTCATCTTCTTGCTAAACTCGCGAATTGATAGAGGCGATTTGAAGTCACTCATAGCTAATACTATATTCAGGTCTATCAGGCTTACGTCCATGAGCCGCACAAAGGCTGAGATTACCTGTCCACCATTTTGCTCATCAAGTGCCAACAATGCCATAACAAATCTTCGAATTGTGGATGTGCCAGGCGATTTTCTTCTTCCCGACTCGTAATCACTGATTACGCTTGGACTGATATTCAGATGCTCAGCCAGTACGATTTGAGGTAGTCTGAAACGCTCTCGCCAGACTCGCATGGCTTGCCCAGGATGGTCTGATAGGGCAATTTCGCCAGCAATGCGTCGAGCTAGTCGATCTCGGGCTGAAGTCTGCATAGACATTGTCAGTGGAGGTGTCGAACTCAATCGGAAATAAGGATTTCGACTATTGACGAACTGGTTATAGACAGAAAACGTTGTTGTGAATTACTCAGTTTCATCCTGCTCTCTTGAGCTGTGTTTAGTGTATACCATTCTCCGATTACGTATCAGATGAACCATACGTCGCATCCGCCCATTATTGTTCCTGACTCTCATGACACTCTCAATGATGTCTAGCAGGGTCATCTTAAGGTCCACTAAAAGAGTTGTAATAACGGAGAGATGGTGGGCCGGACGTGATTCGAACACGCGATCCCTTGGATTCTTGCTAAGGAACCTGGTAGTTCCAAAGACCCAAACCAAGAATCATACCAAGCTAGACCACCGACCCATGCTTCGATGGCCACACTCACGTATCGTTATAAGAATAACGGAGTGCCAGAGTTCAAATTCACTGCTTCTCTGCCTGACGCTCTACAATGATTCCCTGATAGGGTTCAAGGTAGACCATACCTTCTTGAATGGGCTCTGGACTTTTTGTCGTAGAGAAAAGTAGTGCTCTACAATCGTGCTCTTCGGTCACATGGATTGGTCTACTTGAGAAGTTCAACAATATCTCCACAGTCTGATTGAAACCAAAATTCAGGTATCTTCGTTCGTATACGAGAAGGTCCTTTTGTTGCGTGTCTGGCTCTCTTAGATGGATGGAACCTGAATGAAGAGCAGGTGTGTTTCTTCGAAGTCGTAGGAGATTCTTGTAGCAATTTAATATAGATTCAGGGTCCCTTTCTTCAACTTCTATGTTGGATTGTTCGTATCGGGGTTCTACAGGTAACCAAGTAACCACTCCCGCTTGGCAAAATCCTGCATTGGGAGTCGTATCCCATTGCATTGGGGTTCTACATTCATCGCGGTTGAGAGTGAAAGAGCCACTCCTAGTTAGGAAATTAACTAGAAATTGTGGGAGCCAACCAAATTTGTGAGCTATGGGATCTTGTGCATTCTTAAGTGGAAGTTTATTGCTGAACATACCTATCTCTTCACCGTAGTAAATGAAGGGGACCCCTCTTGCTGTAAGCTGCAGGAGTGCGTTCAATTTCGCTTTATCCATATCATTTCCTAACTTGCTAATTCGTCGAGCCTGATCATGATTGGAGAAGACCAATGTAGGGGTATAAGGCTCTGGAAGGTAGTGTTCATATCCATCGATTAGACCCCTGAATGTATCTGCATCTAGATTTGCATTAAGTGACTGAAACTGAAAGGTCAGATGAAGTCCATCCGTCTTTGTTTCGTCCACTACTTCGCCACAGTATCTCTTTAGGATCTCCAACGATGCAGTTATTTCACCGACCAAGAATCTCTCAGGATTAGAAAACTCATCCATCACACACCGAAGTTCTTTCACGAAAGTAAAATTATCGGGATGGTTGATAGTGTGTATATTGTCTTGAAAGAAGCTCTTGTCATCTTCCTCTGAAGGGAAGTAATTCCAAGAGCGGGGATTGTTCCTTAGATTCTCATCCTCATAGACCGTATTTATGATATCCAAACGAAAGCCATCAACTCCCTTCTCCAACCAGAAACGAACAGTGTCAAACATCTCTTTCTTGACTTCAGGGTTTCGATGATTGAGGTCTGGTTGAAAAGGTAGAAACTGGGCCCAGTACCACTGGTCGGTTACCTCATCATAATGCCATCCTGAGCCTCCCACCATTGCATTCCAGTTGTTTGGAGGTTTTCTGCCACCAGACTTTGCGCCATCACGCCATATGTACCAGTCCCGCTTGGGATTATCACGACTTGACCGTGACTCTAGGAACCATTTGTGCTGGTCACTAGTGTGATTGAGTACCAAATCAAAGACAACATACATCCTGCGATTGTGCATCTCCTGGATAAGGTGTTCACAGTCAGCCATTGTTCCATATTCAGGAGCAATATCCCGATAATCACTGACATCGTATCCATGATCAGCCTGAGGACTGGAAAAGAAAGGAGAGAACCAAATTGTTTCTATTCCCAAATCCTGTAAATAATCCAACTTTGAGATGATACCTGGAATGTCCCCAATTCCATTGTTAGTGCTATCTTTGAAGCTTCGGGGGTATATCTGATAGACTGTCGTCTTTTTCCACCAAGGTAAGTCTCGGGAGGTCTGAGGGGGCATATAGAAAATTCCTGCTGTCTAATATTACGTCAATCATACTCAAGGTCCTTTTTTATATACTTGTCAAGAATTCATGATTGAGTCTGAAGGAGTGTCAACACGGACAGATGACAAAGGTCAAAACACTCACTTTGGAATCTTGAATCTGGTGAATACTTTGAGTCTGCTTGGCCCTGATGATTTTGATCTGGACAGGAAAGGAAGAAAGAAGAAGTTGGCCAAAGACCTATCTCCGGACCTATTCAAACAGATCGATCGCTGGCTTGATGAGTTGGATGACCGGGAACTTATTGATAGATTATCAGAAATGGTGGGTCCCGAAGAAGCAGAACGGCTCCTCTTCCAAGCAAGAAGTCGCAAGAAATCCCGAACAAAACGTCCGTTGATGGATGACTAGTGTTACGGTGGAAGAGAAGAGACGATTACAATGGAAATAGACGAATCAATATTGCAGGGATTACTGGAAAAGGACAACGTAGGGATGAAGCTAGCGTTAATCAGGACAATTGAGGCTGAAAAGAGAACGCACCTAGCAGAGCTAAGAACAGGAATTGGTATCCTTACAATCCCAATGTCCCTATTGACCATACTCATTGCCACTTCAAACTACTACGATATAGCAGAAGTGTTCAGTTTCATCTTTGGACTAGTCATAGGGATTATAGCACTTGCGTTTATTGGAGCATTTCTTGTTTACTGGTCTTTGAAGAACCTGAGAAAAGAATACTCACTGCGAAACAGAGTGTGTATAGATACCGGACTACTAGCTGACGACATGGACATTGAATGATGAATGCAGGTAGTCAATTGCGTAAGAGGTCAAGTCCAAAAAGCCAGATTGGCTAATCTATTCAGATTTTACTATTGAGGAGATAGAAGTATGCAAACAAAGCTGAAGGTTACAGTATTCAAGAGATTCAGTCCAGAAGATGTCTTTGGACATGAGATGAAGAGGGAAAATGGAGAAATAATAGGTCCCTGTAGCTACAAGGACGGAGAAGAATTCATTGTGGATCACCATCTCGATAGACCTGAAGGGCTCTGTGGAAGGGCTTGGCAGGATATGTATACCACTCTAATGGTCTTCTATAATGGAGGGGATTACAACTATCCTGAATTAGGAGTCACCTATCAGCCCTGTGGTGATGGATTGAGACCGGTCGTTTTCAAGATAGAGAAAATTGACGAGTAGAAGAAAGTGGAGCCCCAGGCGAGATTTGAACTCGCGGCCTCCTCCTTACCAAGGAGGCGATCTAACCAGTCTGAGCTACTGGGGCATTCGTTTTGACAAATCACAGAGTGAGGTCACTTCGAGTCCCATAGAAATTTAGAGATAAAGATTTCGACGTAGTTCATTATTGTCCTCAGCTATCAGAAACACAATATCCAATAGGAGTGTGACCCAACAGTATTCCATGACTGGAGATATTGTAAGTTTTGGTCCGATAATGTTCGGTAAATCAGGGTCAAAAGAGAATATCAAGGAAATTATCTCTAAACTTGACCTGAAATCTCCAATTATAATCAAACCTAACTGGTCTACATCGATAATCTTCACCGAGAAAGAGATACTAGATTGGATTCTGACAGCGATTGATGGTGATATCCTTGTTGTTGAGAGTTATGCACACTACAGAAGTCCTCTTTTCAGGGACCATGAGGGTCCATTAAATACCGAGATTATGAAGAAGTTAGCATCGCAAAAGAAAGAGAATCACAAAACGAATGATCCATGGTTTCTCGAACTTTCAGGAATTGGGAAAATTCTAAGGAAACACGAAGTTGAGTATCTCAATCTATCAGAGGAGGTATGGGCGAACCGTGTATGTGAATCAGATAGAATCAGAGAATTAGTGGAAACAAGGTTCAGTCCACTCCATAGCGATATCCTATACTCACTCGTACCTACTAGATTGTATGAGTTGAGAGGGGGAACTCTGATTAGTTTGACCAAACCCAAGATTGCACATGGAACGATAGGGATTTCTATGGCAATAAAGAATCTATTTGGAATGATACCTCCTCCTGAGCGAGGTAAGTTCCATGGCGATAATGACAGTAAGCTCAATCACAGTATCGTGGATATCAGCAAAATATGTTATTCATTGTTCAATGTCAGAGGAATTGTAGAGGCTGTGTTTTCAACTACAGTAGCTGAAGAACACCTCTTGGATGCAACAATTCATCGGAATCTTGGATTGATATGGGGTTCTAATGATGCATTACAGTTGGATGCGTTTGTGGCTGCTCAGTTGGGATTCAATCCGGATGATATCGGTCACTTAGCACTAGCATCGACAGAACTTGGTCCTTGGGATAGTCAAATTACGAAAATGGGATCGGAGAATCCCATTAATCTAGACGTATGAACTACTTGAACAGATCGTGAAGATGAATCTGAAACTTGCCGAGGTTTCCTCCATAATTGCCGGCACTCATGTTCATAACGCCAGGATGCTTGCAGACTTCCTCAATTGCTACCCTTGTTGCTTCAGCAACATGCTCCTCTGTTAGTCCGTTGATTACAATCTCTTGGACAAACTCTGCACCCTCTGGGATGAATGTATCAGGAACTACTCCACGAAGAGTAGGACAGAATCGCTCGTTTGTGGATGCAAAGAGTACTTTGTACTTGGATGATGGCTTTGAACCTGAACCAACCAGACCTCCGGGGAATGGTGTGTAAGCGCCCTTGACCTTCTCAATTGCAGCTACTGCAGCCTTTCCACTGTCCATACCACTCTTTACATCCTCACAGCAATAGATGATGTTGCCCCCAGCTACACCCTTGACACGTCCAAATGAATTCTGACAGACAAAGGTCCCGCTCATCCTAGGAACTAACCACAGAACTCTACCATCAATTGGTCCCTTCTTAATCTGGTATCCGTCACCAAATAGTGATAGTTTCTTACCTATATCATAGGTATCCTTAGGATCGGGAGTGTCGTCATACGCACTTGCAGTTGGACTTGTCATAATACACTGTCCAATCCGTGCCAGAAGCTGTGGTTCCAGTGCTTTCTTGCTTCCTACAGCAAATATCACACTTGCACCAGGACGTCCATCAGGGGTTTCATCTGGGCTCAACATACGCTCAAGTCCAGCCTCTGCAGGAGCCATAATGACAGATGTCCCAAAGCCAGTAGTCTCCATTGCTGTGACCCGCGCCCACTCTGCATCATAGGCAGTAATGATGGTACGGTTCATATGCATTGAGAATGCTTCGGCGAAAGTGTCCTCGATAGGTACTCCATTAATCTCCATGACCTGTTTCACCACACTCTGGATTTAGAGCAACACAAGGCTCCATTTAAGAACACCGAAAGTCCGTGAGGTTCATACTTTCGGTCTAAAAAAGTGGATTTTACACTCAACTTGGAAAAACGGGCCATTTATCAGACAGTTGAACTACACCGAATTTACGAAGGGGAGAAGACGATGCCTGTCAACCTGAAATTGACCAAAGCTCCGGACATCCCAATTGAAGCGGATACTATTACTCCAACCCATTTTGCTGGTAAGAGTTCGGCAGAGATTGGTGAGTTACCTGTTCTCCAAGGAAATCAGACACTGAAACTGGCTGACTTCTTTGCTATAAGCGGAAACGCTGGTGAAACAGCTGACGAAACTGAGATTATCATCACTGGCGACTTGAAGAAAGTCAAGATGATTGGAAATGGAATGAATGGGGGAAAAATCACCATTGATGGTGATGTGGGTATGCATCTTGGCGCCGAGATGATTGCCGGTAGAATACATGTGAAGGGCTCAGTGGGTGCATGGGCTGCTGCAGAGATGGAAGGAGGGAACATCCAGATTGAGGGTGATGCTGCAGACTACCTATGTGCTGGTTACCGAGGTAGCAAAGATGGGATGAAAGGTGGAAGAGTCTATGTTGCTGGCGATGTTGGACGCGAAATGGCGTCTCACATGCGGAAAGGCTTCATAGCTGTCAAAGGAAACGTTGGTGAGCTTGCAGCAGTACGAATGATGGGAGGAACCATCATTGTAGTTGGTAACATGGCTGAACGTGTGGGATTCGAAGCAACCAAGGGAATGATCTTTTGTCTGGGTAAGATAGAGTCACTCCTCCCTACATACAGATTCAGTGGTAAATCTACGAGAGAGTTTACAACGTACTATCTCAAGTATCTCAAATCACGTAGACCAGACTTCCTCAGCGAGGACATAGGCTATCAAGAGGAGTGGGTCAAATTCATGGGAGACCTGGCTGAAGGAGACCCCAAGGAAGAGATATTCGTCCTCGCAAAGAATAGCGAACACTTGCTCTAGGAGAGGTTAGATTATGGGTATAAGTGTAAACAAGAAAGCGTACGAAATTGTAAAGGATATGATGGACAGGAAAGAGGAGCTCAATTGCACTGTTTCTGAAACGGGTAATGGAGCCACTCTTATTGATGCAGGGATTGATGTTCCAGGTGGATTTGAAGCTGGTAGACTTGTCAGTGAAATCTGTCTAGGCGGCTATGGTACTGTTAGAATTGGCAGCATGCATGTAGGAGATATGACGTTTCCATCTGTGATTGTCAATACTGATCATCCTGCAATAGCAACCATGGGCTCACAATACGCTGGATGGATTATCAATCAGGAGAAGGGAGAGGAGAAGTACTTCGCCATGGGCTCAGGACCTGCGAGGGCCTCAGCTGCAGTGGAGAAGAAACTCTATGCAGAACTCGAGTACAAAGACAAGGCAAAGGTCGGAGTCATAGTACTTGAAACTCGAACTCCTCCACCAGACTTTGTCACTGAGTTCATTGCAGAGAAGTGTGGAATATCTACAAAGGACCTGTATTGTGTGCTTGCACCCACTGCATGTACAGTAGGCTCTGTCCAGATATCTGCAAGGATTGTAGAGGTCGGTATCCACAAACTCCATGAACTAGGATACGATCCCAAGAAGATCAGGACTGGTCATGGTGTTGCACCAATTGCACCTATCGGAAAGAGCGACAACAGGGCGATGGGTATGACAAACGACTGTATCCTCTATGCAGGACGAACGTTCTATTTCATCCGTCCAGATGAAGAGGATGACCTTGCAGCACTGACTGAGAAGGCGCCATCTTCAGCTTCCAAGCAGTACGGTCAACCATTCTACAAGCTCTTCAAGAGTGTGGAGTTTGACTTCTACAAGGTGGATCCTCATCTCTTTGCACCTGCAGAGATTACCATTAATGACATTGTTAGTGGTAAGACCTACAAGGCTGGTGCATTAGACCCAGATGTCTTGAGGCAATCATTTGGAATGTAATCAGGTTAGTGGCCTTAGGCCACTCAACCACCTCTTTTTCAGTCAAACAATCACTAAGAGTTACTAAGTGATATCTAGATCTTTGACTTCTTCAATCTCTTCAGCAGCAGCTACCGTGACCTCAGCCTTAGGAATTGGATGTTTGAATGCCTTCCAGATGAATGAGATACCTAGGAGTGTAATCAACGCACACAGACTGAACGGTAGTGTGAATCCGGTTTCCGTTGTTAGCCACCCGAAGAGGAGCAGAAGAGGAATCGATAGGAGCATGGCTATCGTGGGTTGAAGCGAGTACATACTGTTTCGAATCCTGTTTGGAATCACGTCAAGCTTTACTCTTTGAGAGAGTATCTGTGCGAATCCTCCGAACATACTCACACCGACAAATGTAGTAAAGATCAGTATCACCGGGATCAGAGTATCAAGAGGGAAGCCAATGAAGGGAATCACTGGAACACCCTCGACTGCAGGTGGAAAGAAGTGAACTACAAATGCAATTATCACATAGAATACAGGTCCACCGAACTGAAGGAATCTGAATCGAGGGACCCATTTTGCTGGGTCAAACTTCTTCGACCACACACCACTTCGTTCATTGGCAATGGCTTGAGGGATGAAGACTAACGTCCTAAATGATGAGATAGCCACCTCAGATAGAAGGAACCAATTATAGAATGGAAATAGATGAAGATTCCACCAAACTGGTCCAACACTCCATAACACTACTTCGCCCAAGATTAGGTATGTTATGAATCTGCTAGACCCCAGAAACTTCACTCCATCAACTAGGAGGGCCTTGTACTCGCTCATTGAGGGTCGTTCATCTTGCTCATCTCGGACTCCAGGTAGGTCCTTTATGACAATCATCACAACAACAGCAAGAATCATTGTAAAGATGGCTTGCAGGAAGAATACCCATGTTCTCCCATACACAAGAGCAAGGTAGGATCCCGGAATCAAAACGAGTGTGGAGGCGACCTGCCATACCATTCCCACGCGTCCCCAAAATACGCCATACTGCTTACGGTCCTTGTCATGGGGCATTGCTACCCTGTAGTTATTATCGAACCATGCATTGAATGCACCACTCTCTTGGGATGACCCTAGACCGTTGAGAGCATAGATGATTGCGAAAATCCAGAACGGTGTATCTGATGTGATTTGTGAAGTAATCAAGAATGCCACAGAATAGCAGACCATGGCTGATGCAATCACATAACGTTGGCCAATCCAGTCTCCTAATGCACCGGTTGGGTAGTCAAGTAACGTCTGAATAGAGAGCTGAATGACAACCAAAACGCCAACAAGTGCGATACCTGTGATATAGTCGCCGCCAATCTTCTCAGCAATGAAGAGCATATAGAACGTGGTACTGATTTGAAACGATGCTGCAAAGGAGGGCAGAAGAACTGAAAGTATCTTCACAAGACGAACTGCATCATTTGTGGGCTGCGCTAGACCGAATACACGTGCAAAGGTACTGTCTATTACCTCTGTAGTGGTCTCTTCCTCTAGCGTCATAACACTCAGCGCGTATGCGTTTCCTGATAAGATGATTGCTCTGCGTAGATGAGTTTGGTGATTCCGTGTCCTTTATCTGAAAAACCGTCGGCAGACTCCCGTTGAATATGAGAGGTTCAATACAATTCAGGGGCCCCCTCTCTTCAAGATTGAAGTTGCCACACTATGAGATGGAACTTACTGAGCAGGCTACTCTTGAGGTCATGTTACGCACAATACTAGAGAAGGAAAGTGATGTGAGGGATGTTTGGAGAAACCCTGAGAGTATGGACCGAGAGACCCTGATTCTTTGTAATGATGTGGATATTGGATTGACTGGTGGTCTCAAAACTAAACTGAATGATGGCGATACACTCGTGGTTCTACCGCTTATCCACGGAGGATAACTTGACAGAGCCTAGACTAGCTCCGCGCCAGCTCTGATTGCCTTCATGTTGAGCTCAAGAGTTGCAGGAGGAACCATATCAGCAACAGCTTTCTCAAGAGCATCAATTGTAAAGACTGTGGACTTCTTAATCAATGCCCCCAGCATGACCATATTAGAGATCATTCTCTGACCCATTTCATCTGCAATCTTCATAGCTGGTATACGGATTATCTCGTACCCTGGACTCAGACCGGAGGTGTCGACTAGGTCATCATCCACAATTATAACACTGCCATCCTGTGAGTCACCTGAGTACATGTCAAGGGCCTTTTGACTCATTGCAACTAGATAATCGGACTTACGCACCTTTGGGTACTTGATTGGCTCGTCACTCACAATGACTTCACTCTTTGCTGCTGTACCTCGTGCCTCAGAGCCATAGCTCTGGGTCTGAACTGCATCAAGTCCTCCATAGACTACAGCTGCACGTCCCACTATCACGCCTGCGAGAACAACTCCCATTCCACCAGTTCCTGCCACACGTATCTCAGTCCTCATTGCATTCAACCCTCCAAATGGGAATAGGTCTGATGAAGCGATTCTGCATAGTCAATCTCTTCCTTGTCAACAAAGACACCTATATCATGTCCATCACGTGTCGGGACTCTGAAATCAAGAGGGGCACCCTTCTTTCGGACCGGGAATTTCTTGAACCACTCAATCATCTCAACTGGTCCACCGGACTTTGTTCTTCGCCCATATGCAGTCGGGCACTGACTGATCATCTCGATGAACGAGAATCCCTTTCGCTTCAGAGCGGTCTTTATGGATCGTACCGCCTGGATTGGATGTGCAGTTGTCCACCGAGCAACATAGTTTGCTCCAGCTGCAGCCACCAGTCTAGCTAAATCAAATGGACGCTCAACATTGCCATATGGTGATGTTGTAGTACGGTCTCCGGTGAATGTTGTCGATGAAACCTGACCACCAGTCATGCCATAGATGAGATTATTGGAACAGATGACTGTCATGTCGATGTTACGGCGAGCAGCATGAATGAGATGATTTCCACCAATTGCAGCAAGATCTCCATCTCCGCTTATCACAACAACCTCTAACTCAGGTCTGGCCAATTTGAGACCGGTTGCAAATGCAACTGCACGCCCATGGGTAGTATGAAGAGTATCAGCCTGAAAATGAGGGGATGGAATCCATGCACCACATCCTATGCCTGACACAAAAGCAAACTTGCTTAGATCCTCATGTCCGAGGTCCTTCACTGCCTTCAGGAACGCATTCATGATTTCTCCGTTCCCGCAGCCGGGACAAAACGGATCCGGGAGCGCTTCTCTACGAAGATACTGGATAGATGGGTGTTGTCGTGGAGAACTCAAGGTGTTCACAAAAATGGTCGCGACATAGGAGACTAATAATCCATTCCGTATGGATATCTTTGCTTTACAACAAGTTCGCGATTGTGCCGCAATCATCGGTACTTTTAAAGAAGCGAATAGGGGGCCGACTAGTTCAGTCAGTAACTTGTATTAGGTGAGATAAGATGTCTGATGCAGCACTAAGAGGCTTCAACCGCGAGATGTCAGCGGTAGTTGGAGCAACTGTTGATGTAACAATCAACACTGGTAAGGTCTATACTGGCACGCTTCGTGGTATTGACCAGAACACCCTGACCATTGTCCTGTCAGATGTGACAGTTCAGGAGAGTGGTGAGAGATTACCTAGAATATTCCTCTACGGCAATAGTATTGTTTCATTCTCATTTGCAGAGGAAGAGGTCAGTCTAGAGGGCCTTGCCAAACAACTTGAGAAGCAGTTTCCACCAGGTGGCGTACGCTTCTTTGGTGACACAGGTGTGATTGTTGTCATGAACAAGATTCGCATTACACCTGATGGGATAGATGGAACTGGTCCATTATACGAACGTGTCAAAGCAGTCTACGATGAGTGGATAGAAGAACACGGTCAAGACTAAATAATGGTATGAAATGTAGTCTCCATGAATCCCCATGCTAGTAGAAATAAGGTCTGTTGATAGACTGAATAGACATCATCTCACCAATCAGACTGAATGACTAGATTATCAGATAGGGCAAGTGAGAGATTCATTGCGTATGTAAATGATGTTGATCTTCATCCTGCTGTCACAAGAGTCTCTTGAGTCCTAGTTCATCCAGACTTCTCTTTCGGTCCTCTTTCTCACGTTCAGGACGTTTCTCAACGAACCTTCTCTCAAGAGGTTTGAGCCGCTCTTCCCAATTTGATTTGCGAGTGGCTGGAGGAACCTTTCCAAAAGCCAGAGCCTCACTTTTGCCTTGTCGAGGGTATGTACCGGCAGCATGAGCTTCTAATAGTCCGAACTCTGCTAGTCTACTACTTCGTCGAGTGTGTGAGGTTTCCACTTCATCCTTTGATCTGGCAAGAAGCTGAGGACTCTTAACACCTGTAAGAATCAGCATTACACGGAGAACTCCACTGAGTCGCGGTTCAACTCTTGCGCCCCAGATGACATTAGCGTCGGATGACATCTTCTCTGAAACTATCTCACCCACACTGTTTGCCTCAGCAAGGGACATATCAGGACCTCCAGTGATATGAATGAGAGCTCCTGTTGCCCCGGTCCATTCAACCTCAAGCAGTGGGCTATTCAGCGCGTTCTTGATGGCCTCATCCGCACGGTTCTCACCTGTAGCCTCTCCTAGACCTACTAGGGCTACACCACCATTGCATATTATGGAACGTACATCTGCATAGTCGAGGTTGATCAGACTTGGCATGGTTATGGTCTCAGTGATACCCTTGACCATCCCAGCAAGAACCTCATCGGCTACCCCGAATGCCTCTTCTAAAGGTAGGTCTGGTACTAACTCCATAAGTTTTTGATTATCAAGAACAACCACAGTGTCAGCGTTCTCCTGAAGCTTTGCTAAACCGACCTTCGCCTTATCGGCTCTAGTCCGCTCAAGCTTGAAGGGCATGGACACTACACCGACTACTATGGCATCATTACCTTTGGCAATCTCAGCAACTATGGGAGCACTACCGGTACCTGTACCTCCACCCATACCAGCTGCTATGAACACTAGATCTGCATCTCGAAGTAGTTCGGTTAATTGTGGGGTCGATTCTTCAGCTGCAGCCTGACCCACATGGGGATAACCACCCGCGCCAAGACCTCTGGTAATTCGCTCACCAATCAACAGTTTCCGATGAGCAGTTGTCACAGCAAGATGCTGTTTGTCAGTATTGATAGCAACACATTCGGCACCCTGAATACCAATGGTCATGAGCCGCTTCACAGTGTTATTACCAGCTCCGCCACATCCAATAACAAGTATTCGGGCCTGACCCATATCAAGCGCTGGTTGAGAACCTCGCTCTCTATGACTATGCTCCTTTGCAGAGTCAATGAGAGTTCTCATTCTACATTAACCTCCCTAGGTATCTTGGTTTTCTCAATAGGATATACACTGTGTTCCCACAACTCTCGTTTCAGCAGGTCACGAATTGCAATCCTGATGACCTCGGATCTATTCGGATAGAGGTCACCCTCAACCAAGCGTTGCAGGTCCTCGACGTATCGTTCTGGAAGATGTACAGCTATGAGACGCATGGCTAATCCTCATGCACATGGAGACTATACCGCGATATGGACCTGTGTAATATCTGGGTGTGTCTGGGATAGGACTAGGTAGGGATGTTTCTAGTGCTCTGCAGATTCACTCTGTGTAGTTTCTTCCTGAACTTCTTTCGCGATTTGACCAATGATATCTTCACGTTGTACTAGGTATTCGAGGAGGAGTTGTCTATCATTGGGTGTAAGCTCACGTCTGTATATTTCAATCGTAATCGTTCGATTAAGCGATGAATGATAGGCCAATTTCCAGTTGTTATAGATGACGAGTTCTGCTTCAGGATAATATTTACTTGAGGAACTCTCTTTTGGTTTTATCAGCTCCATCTCCTTTACAAGAAGTTCGAGTTCAACCTCTATCCCCTTTACCGGGTTCATCTCTCCCTTCCAGAACCTTCTCTTTTTCATAATACGAGCTAAGCCCTCGAGAAAACTACTTGTCAAGAAAATCAGGAGAAATACTAGCATCCCCAAAAGTATTGCAGATACGTAATCAGAAATCAAGAGGATAATAGGCATCACTAAGTACAGCCAGAAGTCAGTTGTGGAAAGACCACCGAGAAGTGTGTACACCTGCCATCTACGCCTTATTTCCAGAACTTTAGAAATATGAGCATCATCAATCTCTGCAGGATTGGGTAATGGAAGTTTCAATACTTCTGGCTCTAATTTCTCACCTGCTTCTTTCGCACGAACTCCGAGTTTATAGAAAACTAGGAGAAGAACAAGAAGAATCACTCCGCTCGTTACTATCTCTAGAATATTTTGAAGCATTACACAACTCCTGAGTTTATCATGACTTCTCGTCTAATATCTACTTTGAGAGAAAATACAGTTGAAAAAAGAGAATGAAAGAGAAGAGATGTTGCACTCTCTTCTTCGTAAGATTCTACTTGCTCTGCGTCCAGTCCGTATTGACGAAGGAGTTTTGATAAATTCTCAAAAGAGATATAGGTTGGCAGTAGACTACAATATTTTAGGGATATTGTGATATGAAGAAACAACATCTTGTTCTTATGGCAATGATTTCCCTTGCTTTGTCTTTCGTAGCGATTCCATCAGTGGAAGCCCTCGGATGGTCATACTACGACTATGGTTCACGTAATGTTTTGATGGGAACTTACTCCAATGGATATATGACAGAACGTATCGATACGGTCTGGATCTATTTACCACTCTCCATGGCGGACCTTAAAATTTCGTGGAGTTGGGAGTATGGAGTTGATACTCCAAGTAATAGTGGGGGATTGTGGTACATCGAAGTTGATTGGGTGAATACTGGTTGGCATGGTGAGGAAATACTTGTAAGTTACGGTTGGTGGAAGGATGGAAGTGGCTATGTTGTAGGTCCAGCCCAGATAGGAGTCTTTTCTGCCTTTACATCAACTGGACGACACAAGTTAGCGATATCAGGTCCATCAAATGGAGCTGAAACCTTAGTAGTTGGTTTCAGAACCTCTTTGATTTTCTATGACTACTTCGCCGACACATGGAAGATAAATGGTATCAGTTTAGCTATATGGGGCTAGGAATATATCCTAGCTTTCCAATTTTATTTGCTCTTGCGTCCAGTGTGTTGAGTAGCGATATTGCCGTTATCCAGATTATCTCTAACCACACACAGACTCTTACAGTGAAAAAGAATGAAAGAGAAGAGAGGTTGCACTCTCTTCTTTGTAAAATTCTACTTCCTCTTGCGTCCAGTCCGCCGAGCAGCAATATTGCCGACCTTACGACCTGGAGGTGCATGACGACTGACAGTTGATGGTCTACCAGGGCTCTGGTGACTACCACCACCGTGTGGGTGACTGCATGCATTCATCGCAGCACCACGTACCACTGGCCACTTGCGAGCCTTTGGACGGGTGTGATGCCAGACTGTTCCTGCCTTCAAAAACGGCTTCTCAGGACGACCACCACCAGCAACAATACCAATGGTTGCTCTGCAACGTGGACTGAAGGTCTTCTGACTGCCTGATGGAAGGCGTATCAGTGCCTTAGTCTTGTCAATAGAAACGATTGTTGCAGCAAGACCAGATGAGCGTACGTATTTGCCACCATCACCAGGAGCACCCTCAATGTTGTAGATTGGAGTGCCTTCAGGTATATACTCGAGGAGGAGTGTATTGCCGTTAACCAATGCAGCATCCTCACCGCACTCAACAACCTGGCCAACCTGCATACCCTCTGGTGCCATTATGTAATGAAGTTTGGACTCACCCTCATAGCGGATCTCTGCTAGGGGTGCGCCTCTACCTGCCTCATGATGCAGTTTTGTCACACGACCGACATAGGTCTTGTCTGGGGACCACTTGGGGTGTCTTGCAGGAGCCAGTTTCTTGTGGGTCTTGCTGCGCCACTGAGTTGTGCCGCGACCCTTCCTCTGAACGAGAATACGACGACCCATTTAGAATACCCCCAGTTGAGTGGCGACCTCTGCAGCGCTGTATTCAGAGCTCAGTTTTACTATCGCCTTCTTCACACCATCAGGCATGATGAGTGTGTTAATCTTCACAACAACGACGTCATAGAGTGTCTCGACAGCCCACTTGATTGTGTTCTTGTTGGCCTTACGGTCTACAAAGAACACCAGTTTATTGTGTTCCTCGACTGCCTCTAGGCTGGACTCTGTCACTACTGGGCGGATGATAATTAAGTTTGGATCTCTCATCATGCTTCACCTCAGGTAAACAGGGCCTCCTCAGCCAGTCTGTCTATTGCAGACTTTGTCCAGACGACTAGACGACCGGGATGTGTCCCAGGAGCTAGTAGCTCTGCATTCAGACCGTGGACTTCAACAACGTCAACTCCGGTCAGATTACGTGCAGCAAGACCAATACCCTTGTCTTCACCCACAACAATGAGGAATGACTTGGGGGTCTTCATCTTTCGACCTCGCATCTTACCCTTGCCAGCTCTAATGCTGCGACCGGTCTCTGCACGGTCGAGATCAGCATCTAGGCCTAAACGGACCAGTGCATCAAGAGCATCCTTTGTGGTTAGAAGACTCTCTAGACTATCGTCCACAACAAGTGGGATTTGCTTGACTCTGTCAATCTGATGACCGCGGGATGCAACTCTCGCCTTGTCAGCAGTGGCTGCAATAGCAGAACGGATTGCAAGACGGTTCTCGCGTTTGTTGATTCGTTCTACAAGCACCTTCCTGCTCTCAGGGGGATGTGCTACACGACCGCCAACTGTACCAGGAGCGAAACCAGCAGTGTTTGCTGCACCAGTACCACTACCCTTGATACGTGGTATTCGTGAACGACCATGGCCGGTCTGCCAGCTCTGAGCTGTGTTCTTCTTACCAGCCAACTCATCGACGCCATGTGGTTGGTATCGACGGGACTGCAGAGATAGAACTGCTCTCTTTATCACATCGGGACGATAGGGAGTTTCGAACTGTGCTGGAAGTTTGACTGCTTCTCCAGCCTTACCCTTCAGAGAATATGTCTTTACGCTTGCCATTATATCTCATCCTCCTATTGTTTTGATGCGGTACTGATGTAGCTCACCTGGGTCACTTGACCAAGGTGCGACTTCTTCGGTCGAATTGCAAATCTCAGTCTCATAGGTCTCTTCACAGGACCAGGTACACTACCCCAGAGGATGACATAGTCACCTCGGATAATACCGTAGTTAACGAAGCCACCGGAGGGAGTGATCTCTTCACCTCTCTCTCCCAATCTGAGTATTTCGTTGTTGAAACTTGTACGTGTGTGGAAGCCAGTCTGTCCAGGTCTTGGAACGCTGTATCGAATATTGCTTGGGGACCAAGGACCGATACATCCAACCCCTCGCTTTGTCTTACGGGACTTGTGCTGAAGTATTCTTACACCCCAACGCCGTACTGGACCCTGGAAACCGTGTCCCTTGGTCACAGCAATTGAGTCTACAAGAATACCTTCGTCAAAGAGGTCAGCAACTCGTACATCTGTACCAAGGATGTTCTTGGCATATTCAAAGGCCTCCTGAACGCTAGAAGCACCAACTTTGTTCTCAGTGATGTCAGGCTTCTTCTTTGCCACTCCTGCAAGTCTTGGCTGACTGTGGACTAGCATGCGAATCTCGTCCATCTCTTCAAGCTTTGACTCAAACTCAGTCATCTTTGCAGCATGATCGTACTCCTTTGGCAGAGGCATAGCCTTCTTCAGGTCCTCAGAGAGATTCTCAGATAGGACCTCTGTGACTAGCTTCTTACCGTAAACCGTGTTCTTGTACCCACGGATGCTGAATGGTCTAATTGGTGGAGTATCAATAATCGTAACGGGAATTACTGTTTCCTGTCCCTTGAATGGACTCTCTTCGTGTTGAACTGTCATTACCGCGTGGGACATGCCAGCCTTGTAACCTATATAACCAAGCAATTTTGGCTCCTTACCCTCCCAAGCTGGCCAGTTCTTTATTCTAGGTAAGAACTTAGAGGCCTTTCCTCGGGGAAGGTAGGCAAGACTGCCCCTTCGTGGTGCGTGTTTTTTCCGGTGTGCCATTAAAATCACCAGCAGTTTTGCAGCACCAGACATCTTACTTGTCGTTGTATCGAATAGTTGTTAGTCTGGGCTATTCTTACTACTCTGGCGTGTCACGCATTGGTCTGTTTTTAAAACTTGCCTACTGACCAAATGTGATAGAATTCATGAAATAGATGCCAATTAGGTATCTGATACGGGACTGGAGTACAGAGACCTAGAACTTACTCTGCTCGGTTCTGGCGATAATCTCATCCTGAAGCTCCTTACCGATACTGATGAAATGATCACTGTATCCTGCAACTCGGACTATCAAATCCCTGTGAGCTGCTGGATTCTCCTGTGCTGCTAGAAGTGTGTCCTTGTCTATGACATTGAATTGGATGTGATGTCCTCCCAGCTCAAAATACGTCCGAACGAGCTTTGCCAACTTCTCCCTACTCTCATCCGAAGCAAGCATCGCTGGATTCAGTTTCTGATTGAGCAATGTGCCTCCAGTCTTCCAGTGGTCTATCTTGGCAACAGACTTGATGACTGCAGTGGGACCATTAAGGTCTGCTCCATGACTAGGTGAGATACCATCCGATAGTGGAGCGCCTGCAGTCCTACCATCAGGAGTAGCACCTGTGACATTTCCAAAGTAGATGTGTACCGTAGTAGGCAGTAGATTGACCCTGTACTCTCCACCCTTGGTATTGGGTCGACCATCTAGCATGTCGAAATATGCATTGAAGACATCCTGTGCTATCTCATCAGCATAGTCGTCGTCATTACCATATTTTGGGGTCTTGTTCAAGAGGACCTGCCTGAGAACTTCATTATCTGCAAAGTTGGTCTTGATACCTTCTAGTAGTTCACCCATAGTGAATCGTTTCTTTTCAAAGACCTGTTGCTTGATTGCTACCAGTGAGTCGGTGATTGTTCCCATCCCAACACCTTGAATGTATGTGCTGTTGTACCGTGAACCACCTCGATGGTAGTCCTTTGCCTCCTTGATGCAGTCATCCATGAGGACTGACATGAAGGGTGACGGCATATGTTCAGCATAGAGTCGCTCGATGATGTTATTTCCTCTCACCTTCAGGTCTACAAAGAACCTCAATTGTGCAGTGTACGCCTTGAACAGTTGTTCATAGGACGTGAACTCGGTAGGATTACCAGTCTCCAGACCCACCTGTTTACCGCTCTTTGGGTCAATACCGTTGTGAAGTGTGATTTCAAGTATCTTTGGCCAGTTGAGATATCCAGTCAGGATGACAGACTCTTTTCCAAAAGCCCCAATGGTCACACAACCACTTGGTCCCCCATTTCTAGCATCCTCTAACGACTTTCCAGCCCTGAGGAACTCCTTGATTATTACGTCTGTGTTGAATAGTGAAGGTTGCCCAAAGCCCTCATTCACCACATCTATGGCTTTCAACAGGAAGGACTCGGGATTCTCAGTGCTGAGCTGGATGCAGACGCTAGGCATGATGAGTTTCATCTCCTTACAGACATCCAGAATGAGATAGGACAGGTCATTCACTGCATCCTTACCATCAAGTGTGACTCCTCCAGTATTGAATAGGGAGAAGTCTTGGTAAGTGCCGCTGGCCTCCTCGGTGATTCCCACTTTTGGAGGAGCAGGTTGATTGTGGACTTTGATCCAGAAACACTGCAGCAGTTCCTCAGCGAATTCCCGGGTAAGGTCACCTGATTTTAATTCCTTGTCAAAGAAAGGTTGTAAGTGTTGGTCGAGTCGTCCTGGGTTAAAGCTGTCCCAGACGTTCAGTTCGGTAATCACACCTAAATGAACAAACCAGTAGGACTGTATTGCCTCCCAGAAGTCACGAGGCGCATGTGCAGGAACATTGGTGCAGATATCTGCAATATTCTCCAGTTCCTTCTTTCTCTGGGGGTCGGTCTCAATTTCAGCCAGTTCTCGCGCCTTGTCAGCGTGGCGTTCAGCGTAGGTAATCACAGCCTCAGCAGCAATTGCCATAGCTCTGAGGTCCTGTTCCTTGTCATAGGCCTGTGGCTCGTTGAAGAAGTCGAGCTCATTGATACGTTTCTCAATATCACCAATGAAGTCGCGTAGACCTCGGTGGTATATCTTATCGTCAAGAATCGCATGACCTGGTGCTCTCTGTTCCATGAATTCGGTAAAGATACCAGCCTCGAATGCACTCATCCACTCATCAGACATGGCAGCAAAGACGCGTTCACGCATAGTCTTTCCGCGCCAGAATGGAATTATGTCCTCTTGATAGACCTCTTTGGACTCCTCATCCACATTGAATCGAGACCGTGCTCGTGAGTTGCATATATCGAGATCAGAGATACTGTGACAGCAAAGCTCAGGATAGGTTGGAGTAGCTCGTGGCTCAGGACCACGTTCTCCTACTATCAATTCACCCTCGCCAATGAATATCTCCTTGTTCTCCATGATAAACTTCAGAGACATCGCTCGAGTCATGGGTGTGGACAAGTTATCAGCAGCACCACTTTGATAGAAGTCTGTGATTAGTTCAGCCCTCTCAGTAGATATGTATGGCTCTGTATTCACGCTCTGTTCTCGCAGACGCTGGATTCGTTCCGAAGGCATAGTTCAGTTGTCACTCTCTATCAAACTGTATAGCTTGACCTGCGTTCTACTACTCAAACTCTATAAAATGTAAGTATGCGGCCAGTTCTCTAGGCTTTTCTTCTAACAACCAGACGCGAGAATGTAATGTTTCTCCCCTTAT
>JAEOST010000070.1 GCA_016840245.1 Candidatus Thorarchaeota archaeon | reverse complement strand
AGGTGAGCCCCTAAGAAGTTTCGACATCGGAGAAATAATTTCTCCAGAGTTCGTAGTCACTGATGATGCCTATCAAGGAGGAAAGGCAGCCAATCTGACACTTACTGGCAATCAAGGAGAATCGTTCGAACAGGATTTCAATTACATCCCATTCAATGGTGAGAGTGAGTTGTTCCTAGACTTCACATGGAGAATTGACAACTTCACAGGACAGGAATATGAAGAGATCATTGTAAGTGTGTACTTCGACACTGAGAATCCCCTAGCATATGTCTTAGCGAATGGGAGTCCTGTTGAGGTTGGAGAGAGTGGAGACCCATTCATGCTCCCAACATCAAATACTCGAAACGAATGGATTCCAACACAAAGGAATCTTCTCGAGGATTATATCAATTTCTTTGGAGAAGTCCCGGATACATCTTTAGACGGAATTGAAATCGATGTGAGTTGTCGTGATGGAGGGGAGATCAAGATCCTCTTCGATGAGATGTACATCTATATGGATGACGCACCGGAGTTTACGAGTTATCTACAAGATCCAGCGTTTCCGGAAGCAGGATATAGCGTCCATGTTGAGGTTGATGTCTACGACTACAGTTCATTGGATGTTGATGTCGTCTATCGTGTTGATACTGGTCCATGGGAGTCGTTTGCATTAGATCATGTTGTGAACGACACCTACGAAGGTGATATTCCAGGACAAGCTAACGGTGCAGTTGTGGAGTATTACTATGTGGCAAATGACACGTCAGGAAAGGTGACTGAATTGCATGACATGGCATACTACTTCACCTACACCGTGACAGACACAGTCAATCCTTACGTTGACTTTGTTAATCCGGAACATGATGATACAGTGAGTGGAGAGGTCATCATTAATGTGAATGTCACTGATGCAGGTGGTGTCCAGAGAGTTGAGTTTTACATTGATGGCATCTTCGTCCTTAATGACACATCATGGTTGTACAGCTATACATGGAACACACTGCTAGAGAGCGAGGGACAACACAACATAACAGCAATCGCCTATGACTATGCTGGAAACTCTCAGACTATGACAATCACTGTCACAGTTTCTAACCCGTCGGTTACTACTACAACCACCACAACACCGACTACAACAGGTGCGGGTGACTTGGCCACGATAATCCTTCTGGTCATTGGAGTAGTGATTGTCATTGTCATGTTCATAGTTGGAGTGACAATAGGTAAGAAGAAGACAAGATAGTATATTGAAGTGAGGGGTTTATATCCCCCTCACATTCCAGTTTTCTATTCATAACTAGAACATGGACTTGATCACAATAATTCAAGCAGTAGTGGATATGCAAGTTTTCCTCGTGTTCCTATTCGGACTTCTTGCAGTCCTGATTTGGATAGCATGGTCATCTATTATTGGTGCACCTTGGATACCAACACCAAACAAGAGAGTCCGCAGCATGTTAGAGATTGCCAAGGTGGGGGAGGGTGATATAGTCTACGACCTAGGGTCTGGTGATGGACGTATCCTCATCATAGCCTCCAAGGAGTTTGGCGCACGGTCGGTTGGTATTGAGATGGACCCCATCAGAATAATGTGGTCCAAGTTGAATATTCGACGACATAAATTGAAGCATCTTGCTAGAGTGATAACTGGTAACTTCTTCAATGTCAACCTCGAAGAAGCATCAGTGGTGACAATATATCAGGCCTATGGAGTGAATAAACGAATCAGGGAGAAACTGGATGTTGACCTTAGACCTGGAACTCGTGTGGTCTCCTATCGGTTCTTCATTGATGGATGGACTCCAGTCAAGACTGATGAGGAAGCATCTACATACTTGTATATTGTATGATACTAACACAATTTACCTCAGGTTCTTCGTTTCCGATTAATTGTAAACAATGTGACCGTACCAATCACCGACATGAACACAATTGGTACAACATAATCGGGTGTTGTTGGTTCCTCATATATATAGACCAATACTTGATTCGAGTCAGCGAATTCTCCCTTTCTGTCTACAACTCTTATTGTGAAGTAGTAGCGTGTCTGTGGTTGAAGTGAGTGAATGGTATAGTGGGTGGTTTCTGCATCTAAGATAGTGTCAACATGACTCCCCAAGTCTCCCAGTGACCTGGATTGGTATACTTCATACTTTGAAAAGTCATCAACGTGATATTGAGTCCAACTTAATGATATAGAGTTTGAACCGAGTACATCGGGCGCACTGAGTTCCACACCTTTTCTTTTCAGACTAATACCTTCATCATCCATGGTCAGGATGTATGTGTCAACTTGTCCGGGAAGGGTGTCACGATGAACACTAGCGCTCACAATTTCACCATCTATGACTCGTTCAACCTCCAAAGTGTAATCACCAACATCGGTACCTGTGACTACGATCTGCAGAGGAGCACCACCCGTGTACGGTAAAAGGATGTTCTTCTTCTCATCACCGGAGGTATAGATTGCAGGAAATTCTAGTTCCACATTGCCTTCCGAGTTTGGACCTATAGACTTCCCATCGATATCAGTGACATGAACATCCACAGGGGATCCAACAATAATTGCAGAGAATTGCTCTACAAAATAGGCGAACGTTGTAAGAATGCTGGAGTATTCGATATTAGGCTCGTAAGCACAGATACGTGTCCATGGTTTGTCAGTGTCATTTCTAGTTCCTTCAAATTCCCAATTCTCATCAAACTGAATGTAGTTGTGATTCTCATCCCCATCATTAAACGCTTCATAATCTGAGGACCTCAGAGGATGTTCCTCACTATAGTGATGGTTCACATCGTAAATATACAGTCGTCTCAAGTCATTATCGTAATCATATGCAACAACAAAGTGCATCTGACCAATAGATGTATTATCCCACCAGGGGAAAGCGAGAAGGATAACAACTGGTTCATACCAAGATGTACCCTTGAGCATCAAATCTTGAACTCGGAGAAATTCTAGGTGATTGTTTGTCCCACCTGAGTGAAGTGATGAAGCAAGGTAAATCTTGATTGCATTCATGAGATGATGGGGATTGAAGAACGCGGCAGTTCCCTTCCAATACATATACTGCTTTATCATGGACTCAGTAACCGAACCAGCTGTCTCTCGATTGATCTCTGGATCAGGACTAGGAGCCGGGAGATCCCATGGACGATCATAGCCTAATGGGATATCGTCAGGCTCCAAGAACCAGTCTCTAGCAGCCTGTGACATTCCTCCACAAAAGCCACCAAATGACACATTTAACGATTCT
>JAEOST010000683.1 GCA_016840245.1 Candidatus Thorarchaeota archaeon | reverse complement strand
TCAAACCACTTCTTGACAATATGTCTATGAGTTCGATGGCTAGGAAGCTCGCTGCAAATACTGCAACATTACCAAGAGTATTGGAATCTCTAAGTTCTGACAACATAGGAATGGCAAGATTCTTGCATGCACTGACACAGATGACAATATCACCCAATCTAGCAAAAGGAGGCACCAAGGTGAACGTTATTCCGGGTGAGGCAGTTCTCTATGTGGATATTCGCCTTCTTCCTGGTCAAGATGAAGATTATGCCCAAGATCAAATTCGCAAAGCGTTAGGAGACCTTGCTGAAGAAACAACAATTGAAAGACTTTCTGAAGATGAGGGAGGATCTATGTTTCCGGGAACCGCGAGTGATATTGAAAGCCCACTAGTAGAGGTCATGAAGAAGGTCGTGCATCAGGTGAAGAATCCCGATACAATCTTGGTCCCACTCATGTCTACTGGTGGAACTGACTCGAGATTGTTTAGGAACGCTTTTGGAACACAGGCATATGGTTTCGCTGTTTCAGATGATACATTTGAATTAGATACGATTCGAACCCTCTTCCATGGTGATAATGAGAGGATACCAATCGGAACAATAGATCTAACTGCAAAAGCGTATTACGAAATCGCAAAGCAGTTTCTAGCTTAGCTAAAAGTGCCCATTTCTACCCAAGGGACTGGTCACTTTTTACCACTTTTTCTATATTGAGTGACCACCCATACTATATCTTGGTGAAAAACACAATGAGTGATGAACCAAACGACAATCGTGAAGGAAAAAGAAGCAAAGCATCTGATGATGCGGATGAATTGAGAGAGATTGCCAGGGCACTTCCTGAGTTGTTCAGTGCAATCAATGAGTCTGTTCCAAAATTGATACAAGGAATCATTGGATCAGTCTATAGTCCTGAAGCAGCTGGTAATATGGGTGCAGCAGTTGGTCAGTTCTACAGAAAACTCATAGAAGAAGGAATACCTGAACAAGTTGCACTTGAAATGACTAAGAAGTTCGTTGGTGCTCTTGATTTCGAAAAGATTATTGGAATGGCAACAGACGAAATTGGATCCTCAAGTAGAAGGAAGCGGAAAGTCACCCTTGATTGGGATGACGAGGATGATGACGAAGAATGAGTGGTCGTGCAATAGGGTCCATAATTTGGACATCTATTACTGGCGGAACTAAGATTCTTACAAAACTACTCTTAGTCCTCAGAAGATCAAGAGGACAAGTAAAGAAGAGTGCTAAGACATTCTATAAGACCATGCTTAATGATGGTATTCCAAAAGATGTAGCACTTGACATAACATCATCCTATGCCACCCCAGGTTTGGAGATGTTGAAAGTACGAAACATCATCAAGATGGTACGCGAGTTGAGCGATGATTAGGCTCAACTCCAAACCTATTTTTCAGTTACACTGCTAGAACGGGACTATCAGTTCCTTCTATGACTCTCTCTGTTGCACTACCCATTGTTCTTCGAATCTTATCAACAGAGGCACCACGTGCACCCATCACCACAAGATCGATCTTGGAGTTGTTCGAATAAGATACAATTCGCTCAGAGGGAAGACCCTCTTCAAGAATCAGTTCGACTTTGATCCCGAATTTCTCAGCGGCCTCTTTGTAGCCTTCTAACAGGATCTTACCATTTTTTGAATACTTCTCCTTGATCTCATCCATATTGTCCCCAGTCATCACTGAGATCTGTTGAACGGATGGAGTAGGAATCACATGGATAATGTGCAACTCGGAGCCAGTCATCTCTGCAATTTCGAAAGCTACAGTCGCAGCTCTAGCGGACCGTTCACTTCCATCAACCGCTAACAATATCTTCTTTGAGGAACAAAAGATTCTCCCTGGTTCACAGTACTGGATATTTTCCATAGTAAACTATCGTTAAATTTCCTTAAAACCGGTTGGATATGCACACAGATTCTATCGAGGCCAAGGTTTAATTTCAAGAAGTAACCAACTAAGAGTGTATTCGCTATATGGAGGAGTCGAATAACTAATGACAGATTTAATGAATTATCATGAGAAACAGGACTATCCAGGTCACACTGGTGCAGTAGCAGGTCTTGTTATTGTGTTCGGGGCGTTCATAGCTCTTGGCGCATACTCAATTGCGTATTTGTGGGACCTTTACGGTGCAATAATAATCGCATTCTTGCAGGCAGCTGCAATACCAACATTCTTCCTTGACAATTTACTCTACATCGTTGGTTTTCTTTTAGCAGTAGTTCTTTTCACATACATAGTTGCGATGGGAGCATCAGTTCTGGCAAATAGACTAGGAGGAACTCTCATCTACATTGGTGCAGTTTTCATGAACATAATTGCCTGGTCGTTGCCAGTCATAACGATTGTATTCGGGGGTTTTGGGGCTTTAATGGCAGCCTGGCCAATGATGATACCAGGTGTCTTCACTCTGTTTATCACAGTCTTGCTATTCACAGTTTTTAGGGATCGAGTTAGAAGAGCAGGTGAGATAATCAAGCTAACAGGGCAGGTATGTCTTGATGAAAAAGGAGTTTTCGTCCCACCACTATTTACAATGATGTTTACACTAGTGGCTGCATTGTTATTTGGTGCAATCATGTTCTTCTTGCTAGATGTAATGGGAATTCCACTTAACGAATTCATAGACGGCACGGCTGTAATTACTGTTGAAAACGGATGGCCACTTGCTGTTGGTTTGATATTGTATCTCTTTACTACAATATTCTTCTACAACTTCTCTTATGCAACATCTTCAGGTATGGTATATCTCTATATGAGAGGTCAAGATCCAGCACTGGGAGATGGAATTAAGGGAGCACTAAATGTAATTGGTGGTCTGATTGTTCTAAGTATATTAAGCGTAATTATTGCAATCATAAGAATAGTCATTCAAGCTATTGGAAGAAAAGCTGGCGGCGGGACTAGAATTGCGGCGAATATCGGCAGTGGTATTATGGGAATCGTCTGGTTCTACATCAACTACTTCACCATACCCGCAATGGTTGCAGAAGAGCTCAGTGCAACCAAAGGCATCAAGAGAAGCGCTAGTTTGGTCAAGAACAATTTTGTTGATGTAATTATCAAAGAAACCGCAGTGCGATGGGGTTTTGGTGTTCTTGCATTCTTTGTGTTCATTTCCTTTGCTGCCGGTGGAGCTTTGATTGGATGGTTTGTAACTGCAGATATTATTCTGACCCTACTAGTCACAGTTCTGTTCATCATTTTTGCTGCAATCCCAATGACACTGATACTCAGAACTTTCGATATTGTCTATGTAACACTACTCTACGTCTTCATCCGCAGAAAAGAGGGCGACATAACTGGAAAGACAGCAATCCCCTCAGCAATGAGCAGGGAACTCGAATCTGCATATGATAGATCTAGAGAATTACAATAGTAACAATTATGGGTGATAGTTCCTGCTATCACTCATTCCTTCCTTTTTTGACTCG
>JAEOST010000682.1 GCA_016840245.1 Candidatus Thorarchaeota archaeon | reverse complement strand
TGGTTCTTCGCAATGGGTGACCTCCTCATTGGTCTCCTCTTCTTGATACTCACAGTAGTCATGGACATGTTCGATGGTGCTGTAGCACGTGCAGCAAATCTTGCGACCAAATTCGGTGCGACATTTGACCACACACTTGATAGGTACGCAGAGTATCTTTTCATGCTCGGTCTCATGATGGGTCCCATAGGAGCTGTTTCAATCTCCTGGTGGCCTTATGCAGGTGGACCAGCTTATGCTGCTGGTACCTTTGTCCCATGGTTCTGGGGTTTCTTCACACTCTTTGGAATGATTATGGCTAGCTTTGCTCGTGCTAAGGCTGAGTCAGTAGGCGGTATGGAGAGCTGCACTGTCGGTATCGCTGAACGACAAGAGAAATTGATTCTCCAGATTGCAGGAATCTTGCTTTTAGCCCTCCCAACCACAAACATTTGGATTGACATTCTAACCCCCGTACCTGTTCTACTTGACTTCTTTGTGATGCTTGACATTACCAATATCCTCACACTTTGTATTGTAATCGTTGGAATTCTCTCACACATCACAGTAGCTCAGAGATTACGTTATGCAAAGAAGATGATAGTAACACCAGAACAGGGTGAAGGTCCAGATGTATGATCTTGTTGTGATTGGTAATCCCACATTCAGCAATGGTAAATTAACTGGACCTAGTGTCTTCGCTGCGGCAACAGCTGCAAAGCTTGGCATAGAACACATGGTTATTGTGAGTTCAGTAAGCTCGGAATTGACTGACAAGTTCATCAACGGAATAGATGCTCTAGGAATACCTGAGCACTTCATCCTCAAGGCTAATGATGTAGGTGCAAGGGAGATACAAAATCCCACACTTGACAAAGAAGCTACTATTCTGGGTATTCCAGACAAGATTACAATCCGTGATATTCCTGAAGAATTTCTTAACGCACAGACTATCGTACTGAGTCCATCTCTTCAAGAGATCAATGCTGAATTTATTGAATGGATATGCAATTCCACAGACGCAATAGTCTTCTTGGACCCACAGCTTCGTCACTTGAATTCAAAGGGCCATTTGGAGTTCATTCGGGATTTCAGCGTAGCAGAAAAGACTCAAAGCTATCTTGACATCATTAAGCCAAATCAACTAGAGTCTGAACTGATAACAGGAGAGTCGGATCCTTTTCTCGCAGCAGAACTTCTCGTAGAATGGGCAACCGAGACCTGCATTATTACTCTTGGAGAAAAAGGTAGTCTTGTTTACGATGGGAAAGATTTCAGTGTCATTCCAGCATTCAAAATTGATGAAGTGGACCCAGTGAGTGCAGGTGATGTTTACTTAGCTGCTTTTACTTCGCAATCATTGGCTGAGAAATCTCTGATTGACAGTGGTGTATATGCGTCAGCTGTAGCCAGTCTGAAGGTAGAAACTCAAGACATGGATTTTCCTATAGATGACAAAGAAATCGAACGCCGATCAGATGTCATTGCAAGTTCAGTTGAATCTCGATAGTGGACTGAATTTTCTTTCTATGAAGTTTGATCGAAAACTAGATTCATTGTTTTTTCAAGAAATGATTTTGCTTCAGACATCGCTTGACTGCCCTTGTTGGTAATTGCGTAGTATTTCCTAGGTGAGTCATCTTTCCTCTGTTCTTCAATAAGACCATCTTTTGTCAACCGGTAGATGATTGCATATCCACTAACAGTAGCAGGAGAGAACCCAAAGCGCTTGGTGATTAGCTCCTTTATCTCATATCCATAATGAGGCCTTTCCTGCAATAGACGAAGGATGTACATCCAGAGCATTTCTTTGGTCAGTTTGTTCACAAGCCGTGTCATTGCTTTTGGCTGTGGGTTGTCGGATTCATCGCTAGGCATCATTTGACCATCCTTTCGAACTCTGAGATTATTGCAGCCAAACAGTGACTGCTAAGATAACTCTTCCCCCCTAAAGATATTCTCTGGATATTGAATCGAGATATGATGCCCTCTGCCTCAGAATCAAAGCCTCTATGGTCTCCAAGTATAAAACTGTTCTGAGCATATGGGAGAATTTTCTGATAGTCAGACAGACTAATCCCTTGTTCATCCAACACCCACAGGTTGGAACCTTCAATTTGCAACAAACGATTGACCAAATCTTCCAGGGTGCCATCAGAAACATCAACATAGGTGGGTGGGTTTTTCCTCAATGAGTCTTTGAGCACAGATGCCCATCCCACTTCACCATGTGGGAGTTGGTTCTTAGGATCACTGAATGTCAGAATCTTAGTGTTCGCAATCACAGCGATTATTTCGAGGGAGGACTTGGACCATGACACTGGTCCCCAATCAAAACACGCTGCTAGGTCACGACAGAGCACGTCTATCCGTTTTCCAGAACCTGGAAGGTCTTACAAAAGGAACTCTCCTTTAGGAGAGACTTGTGGTAGAATCTGCACGAATCTTAGCATGGTGGACTCTGGCATTTGGCATACCAGCTGATTTGTTATTTTTCCGATGAATTGAAACTTTCTACATTAAGAGCG
>JAEOST010000069.1 GCA_016840245.1 Candidatus Thorarchaeota archaeon | reverse complement strand
CTCTCGGATGACTGTAATCAATGCTGCAACATACATGAACCGTGATGGATATAGTGACGATGAAGTCATCACCTACATCATGGAGAAGGAACTAAAGACACATGACCAAGCTAAGAGCATCCTTGGATTCATTCGCCCGACTAATCCTGATGGCAGTCCCAACTTCTGGTCTCCGTACATATACACCTATTTCATTGGTCGAACTCAGTTTGTGAAACCTACCTTCGATAAGGCCGATTCCAAAGGGATGAAAGCAGAGTTCTTCAAGACCCTCTACCTCAACCCATACAGCTGTTCAAGTGTCACATGGAACAAGGCCTTTGGTTGGCTTTGAGAGGACTAATATTCTTAGATGTGAATTGATACCTATCAGAGAGCTGAATACATGGTGTCGGAGCGTATAGACCTATTCTCAGAGGAGATGCCTTCTGCAGAACGACCTGAGGCTTGGAAGAAAGGAGCACGTGTCTTAGGAGTTGCAGAGAGCTTTCACAAAGAGGATGAGAGAAGCCATGCAGTTGGTCTCGTCATGCGTGGGGACTTTAGGATAGATGGCTTTGGACTGTGCAGACCAACTGTTGGAGGCACAGATGCTACGGAGCAGATTCTGGGGATGTATTCACGAATAAAACGGCAAGATATCAGAGCCTGGATGCTCGGGGGTGGGATCATCTCTTGGTTCAATGTGGTTGACAATGTTCGACTTCATGAGGTGACTCAGATTCCTGTAGTATGTGTTTCATACTACGATTCTGAGGGTCTCGATAAGTATCTGCATGAGTATTTTCCAGATGATTGGAAAGACCGACAGAAAGCAATTGAGCGGAATGGAGAACGTCACCCTGTGTTATTGAACAACGGCTACAAGCTCTTTCTCAACTCAATAGGAATGACTCTCAAGGAGGCTAAGATTCTTGTCAATCGGTTTACACTTGAGGGTAGAGTTCCTGAACCAATTCGTGTTGCACGAACCATTGCTGCGTCGATTAGACGTGATGCTCTAGCAACCTCAGATGGTTAATCAGGTCGGATTATTCGAATGTCAACCGTCCTTCTTCCATGACCGTTTTGGTCCGACCATCTGAATATGTGATAGTTACTGTTGGTTTGTCTACAAGGAAATCCTGATGGTTGGCTGAATTGTTGGCCACAACTCCAGGATAGTCCATGTTGTTACCAAACGCTACATGGATGGCACTTCCCACCTTCTCTGACTCGAGAAACTCTTGAACTATTCTCGCCTTTGGGTTCAGTCCGAATGCAAACTCTCCAACGTGTTTTGACATCGTATCAGTCGCTTGTGCCTCTTCAACAATCTTGAGTGAATCTTTGTCCTCTGACTCGAGACTCTCAACTCGACCATCTTTGACCTTTATAGAGATGGGCTTCTTCAGAGGTCCTACTCCACCGACAGCTAAGTCTGCAACTAGAATGCCCTGCATCCCTGTTTCGACAGGACCGATGAGAACTTCTCCAGTTGGTAAGTTCATCCATTTCATGTCTTTCCAATTGATGTATGTATCACTGAACCATGTGCGTCCTCTCACATTGAGAGTGAAATCTGAACCGCTTGGTGATGTCACGTGAACTGATTCAACATCCTGCAGAATTGCTAATAACGCCCGGGCATTATTCTGCATCTCTGCATTCTCTTCACGTGTCAGGGAGAGAGCTCCTTTTGTCAACATATCCATTGTGATTCCTGGACAGTGTCCTAACCGTGAGCGACCCTTTCTTGTTTCTAACTTGATTATCTTAATGCGGAACGGGGTTTCTTGGGCTTCACCCCTCAGTGTGTTGACAAATATGTCTGGCTGGGAGGGTGTATTGATCATTTCCACAAGATGAGCAGGAACCTCTGTACGGTACTCATTTTCATTCGTGTCAAGTACTGCCATTCTTGTCCATAGACCTAGTTCAAGAGCCCCTTCAGCGAAAGCCTGAGCCACCTCTTTTCGAACATCATCTGTCACGATCAGTATAGATTCTCCTGGTTTAGCTTCAAGTACTGATTCCAATGCATTGGCTGCTGCTGACTTTGGTTCCATGTCTATACCTCGACTGGATGAGATTCTGTCCCACTTTAGGCTCTTACGCTCTACGTTTCTATGTCAACCAAAGTGAATTATTAATGTGGGGACCTTTTCTACAAACAATATAACAGGATATTGACAGCGCGATGTAATTCGAACGAACGTTGTGAGTCACGAGTCATTATCTAGAGGTATAGCACGCCATAGAATTATCTATCGAGTTTTGTTTCTAGTAATTTCTCCTGATTCATCCTCAAAGTGAGGAGAAGAATGATGAAAAACAAACGAGTAATCTTACTACTTACACTGTTTCTTGTAGGTCTATTCTTTACTCCTATTTCAACCAACAATGGGTCTGATTCAACAGTTCTGGCTCCAATGGAGAAGAATGCAACTGTTTCATCAAGTCCAGTTGACCGTGAGATAAGAGTAGCCTTATACAATGAAACTGATGGAACACACCCATCCTATGCTGGAGAAGGAATGAACTCTGTCAATGCAACTCCAATCTATGAAATGCTTGTCAATGCTGGATTTCAGGTAGATTGGTTGAATTATGCGGAGATACAGGAATTGAGACTGAATGCAATAGACTATGATGTCTTTGTTATGTTCGACCACAATCCTCGTGATAACATCACTGATCTGGTAATGGACTTCTGGCTTAGTGGTGGATCTCTTCTGAGCATAGACAGCGCAATTCAATTTCTCAATTACATGGGAATAATGGCCCCTGAAACTGAGGGTGACAACGCACGTAACACTGCTTGGAACTATGTCCATGCTTACAGCCACAACGTTTCAACAAGGCATCCAGTCACACAGACTTATGCAATCAATGAGAGTGTGATGGATCTCAATCCATCATTTGATTATGCTACCTTCAATAGAACCTATCTAGAAGGTAGTGCACATGCATCTGATTTCGTCTACCTTACATCTCCAGATGCAGACCCTGATTGGGTTTCAGCTATGGCAAAGGACCCATCAGTACAGGGTGGAAAGGTTGTACACATGATGGGTGATTATGGTCGTGAAGATCTTCTTCCTGTTGATCTCATTATGGATGCAGTAGATTGGTTAGCACCTCGACCAAAGGGACGCATTCTCTTCGATAATACGCATAGGCCCTACTATGTGATTGACCAGGGCGATCCGGGTGATTTCACAGCTATTGGTCGATACGCACCTATCAGAGATGAATTGGTCACTAATCGATTCATTGTAGACAAACTCTTCGATGAAGAGGCGCCACAAAACATCACAGCGGATGTCCTCGAACCATATGACATGCTCATCATAACTGCTCCAGATTTCAATTATACAGCAGCAGAGATTGCTGCAATTATGTCATGGGTTGCTGACGGTGGTGGACTTCTACTCCTTGGTGAACGTCAGACTAGCACGTTTATTCCTGACAATGGACGGATAAATGACGTACTTGCGGGTACTGGCCTGTCTATGTCCTCAGTGGACTATCTTGATTGGGACATGATGTCATCATACATACAAATCGATATGCATCCTATCACAGAGGATGTGACGAACTTGCACTTCGCAGGTGGTTCCTACGTGAATGTCACTGGTGAAGCATACCCCCTTGTCACAAACGGCTCTAACGTAATTGTTGGTGCTCGAGATTGGGGTGAGGGTCGAATCATCTTAGCAGGTGATATCAATTTCTTTGATGATGACCACGATGTCTATGATAACTTCCAATTCAGTATTAATATCGTGAACTGGTTGACCTCTGGAAATGCAGAGATTCTCCTGTACAGTGATGGTGATACAGACAATTGGTATCGCTCAGCTGTTGCAGAGGCTCTGAACGAGCTTGGAGCAGACTACATGCTCACCTTCGATAGGGACTACTTCAACCTCAGCCTGAACATGTACGACTGGGATTTGGTTATCTCAGATTCGAATAACTATGCCCCCATTACAGCTCACTCAAGATTGATTGAGCATCTAGAGGGTGGTGGAAAATTGATCATGAGGGACTTCATGTTCAGAAACCCTGGATTCGCTCTCTGGCACTACATGGGATTTGACGGGAATGGTACTTCTATTACTATTGCACCACCAGATGTTTACATCTGGGAGAGTGAGCATCCACTGTTCAACATGCCTGTTGACTATGGAAGCTCAACCGTCACAACAGTGAGTAACTATCAGAATACTGACTACACACATACAACACTGTTTGATAATGCCACTGCACTAGCGGGAATATCTCCTACACCTGAACAGAACATGTCTGCGATTGTATTAGGCGCTGAGGGTCGTGCTCTCTGCAACATGTTTGCTATCTATGAGTATGATGGCGACACTGATGACTCGACATATGCAGATAACTACGAGTTGTGGTTGAACGAGATTTCCTTCATGTTGCGTCCTGCGATCGACTCACCTGGTGATGTGCTCTATGAGTTTGGATCTACTGGGAACGAAGTCACATGGACGCCAGACAGCTGGAAGCCTGCAGAGTTCATTGTCGAGAAAGACGGTGCATTCTATGAGGAAGGTGTTTGGGATGGATTGCCAATCACTGTTCCAATTGATGAATTTGAAGTTGGTACTTTCGAAATAGAGATCACTGTCTTTGATAGCGTTGGGTACTTTGCTTCAGATGTTGTCGAGGTTGTTGTCGAAGATACTACAGCACCAACCTGGATTCTCGCACCTGTGGATCAGGAGCTTGAACTTGGCGAGGCACTTCAGTATCAGTTGGAAGCCACAGATCCCTCAGGACTAGGTAATTGGTCTGTGAGTCATCCAGACTTTGATATCACAGCTGGTGGAGTTCTTGAGAACAACACTGCTCTCGAAGTGGGTGTCTACGAGTTACTAATCATAGTTGAAGACATCTATGGAAACTCAATGGGTGCCAATATTACAGTCACTGTGAGTGAACCACCTACTCCCTCAACGACAACAATGCCAACAACGGCAACAACGACAACAACTCCACCCCCGGGTGGTGACTACACTACTTTGATTATCATCATTGTAGCTGCAGGCGGTGTCGTTATCATCATCATTGTCATACTGATGAAGAAACGTAGTTGATTGGAAAACAATAAGGTACACGTCAGACATTCTGGCGTTGTACCTCACTTCTCTTTTTTATAATTTAATCAAAGTGAAAAATAACTAGAGTAGTGGTGCTTGATTTTCCTCCACACCACTACTTTTGATTTATTCGAAGTCAGAACGGCTTGCCCTGTCGTACGCACTGGACAGTTCTCTTTCCATTGAAGCTGGAATTGCTATCTTTCCAGCGATCTCTCCCTCTTTCCTTTTGATGAAGACATAGAGTAGTGTGATGTACACTATATCGAAAGTTCTCATCACAAGAGTACTTGGGATGGATGCAAAGATGATGAAGACGATTGCCAAGACCAGACCGGATAACATTGGGTCATTACCAACGAAACTGAATGGGAACAACCATCCACCTAAGAATCCCACAAAGGCAAAACCAAGGAACATCATTGCAGAGAGAACACCAAAGCCCCATCTGACTGCTGTCTCCTTGATCAAGACGTCTACAAAGTTGTTCTTAACAAGCCCTGCACTCCTCTTGATACCATCCTTTGCTCCTAGGTTCTCAGCTACCATGGCCGGGATAGTGAAGTAGTTGATTAGTGCCCAGACCCATCCGATGATACCTGAGGCAAATCCACCTACCATCCGTCCACCTTGTCCACCTTTCCTACTCACAGCTTGGATTATCATTCGAATAATTGTGACAATCACAGTTGCGATACTGAGAACTATGAGTCCACCTACAACATTGAGGGCTGACTTCACACCATCACCGAGACCAGGGTCTTTCCCTCTCATGTAGATGTATACAATTCCGGATGTTGTAGCGTAAGAGAAGTTGTAGAAGAATATTGTAACAAACAAATAGACTACAATTCCCAGACCACCTGACAATAGCTGCTCCGTTGTTGGTTCTGCTCCAAGGAACACAATATCTACAAAGTTAGGAACAAAGTAGACGATTATTGCTCCAAACAACACTGCTGATATGAGTGTGAACAACATTGTGAATAGTTGTGGGATAAACACTCCCTTCTCGTCAAGACCAACCTGACCAGTAAGTTTGATGATTTCACCTGCTCTTCGAACTCTATCTTTCCACACAGTAAAGAGAAGTAGAGTCATAAAGAGCGTGATGAATCCTGGTATCATCGCTGGTAGGGCATCAACTATTGGTACACCTGCTATTATTGCAATTAATGCCAATCCCCATGTAAGAAGATTCATCATTACTGCACCAATTTTAATCAATGTGCCTCCTAGCCTCTTGGCTGCCGCAGCGGCTGCAAATGCCATTAAGAGACTGAGAAAGATAAGGCCACCTAGAATCAAAACAATACCAAGGATATTGTCAGTTAGAAAAGCTGGTAGATTCAGGGGGGCTATCATTGACATGATAATTGGTCCATATGCCTGCCATAACTGCCAAACTGCATAACTCCCCAAGACAATGAAGGCACCGAAGACTACTAAGATTCCTGCAAGTGCTCCCTTGTGACTTGGGTATTCCTGTTTTTCATGATAATCTAGAAGATCTACGCGTGCCAAAGCACACACCTCTTGCAGTAACTATGTGTGGGAGCTAGTTAAATCTTAGCGAAGACAATAATCTCCTAAATGCCAAGGTAATTATAGTTAATATTGCATTGCTTTACAGTATGGAAGATATTCTCTACTGTGAACCTGGTAGAATCTTTTGTAGAGCGAAGAAGATTCTCCTTGCTGTGGATGGGAGCAAAGGTTCCGCACGGGCTACTGCGGTAGCATTTGAAATCGCTGAACTCACTAAGAGTATGGTATACATTGTTCACGTGGTACCAACTCCTACAGTCAAGCAATTTGCTATTATGGCAGATGCAGATCCTGAAGTGATAATTGCAAAATATGATGAGAAGGGTAAGAACCTCTTGGATGGTTATGCAAGTTCTGCAGCGGACTACAACATCGAAGTTGAAACCATATTGGAGCACGGTCTTCCCTCGGATAGGATTCTCAGTGTATCACGTGACAAAGAGGTTGACATCATTGTTGTAGGCCATGAAGGTGCAACAGGCGGAAAACGTGCTGGGATGGGTAGTGCTACCGAGAGAATTGTCCTGGGTGCAGACTGCACTGTTTTAGTTGCAAAGTAAACCTGGAAGTATGAATTGTATGGAAGACACACTCTATGTAGAACCCGGTCGATTCATTACAGCTGCTCAGAGAATACTACTTCCCGTTGATGGAAGTGAGATTGCAGCGCGAGCTGCAACAGTTGCCTATGAGCTTTGCGAGTTGACAAAGGCAAAACTCTACATCATACATGTCATTAACCTTGGCATAGCCCGACAGATTGCTATCATGACTGACGACGATGAATTGGAGATTATTGAGAAACTAAAGAGGAACGGACAACGTCTTATTGAAGGATACAAAGTAGCTGCGTCGGAGTATGGCATAGATGTCGAGCTCATTGTTGACGAAGGCCTACCTTCCGATAGAATAGTATCGCTTTGCAAAGAGCATAAAATCGATACTATTGTAATGGGCTCAAAGGGTATGTCTGCTGTACGAGGGAAAATTCTTGGGAGTACGACACAACGAGTTGTACGAAAGACTGAATGCCCTGTCCTTGTAGTGAAATAACTGTAAAGGAGAGTTATTCAGTCAGCTATCTCCCCTATCAACTTGATCATGTTTCTTACTTTGAGCATCTCTAATGTTGGTTTCATATACGCTTCAGTAATCAGAATCGCATCTTCTCTTGGTATTCCAGAGTCCAGTAATTCTTGATAGAAATATCTGGCCCCTTCCTTCACCTTTCCTCTAGATCTTCTAAGAACCCATAAGAACTTCACGAGTATCTTGGTTCCACCTGTGACTGCTGTCCACACGAGAGACCCAATGCTCCGCGCCATCGAAGTCCGAGTCGACATTATTCTTCCTCAAACACTTCATCGAAGTCATCATCGAAATCGTCTTCAGAACTTCTGGATCTTTTACGTCTTGGTCTTGCTTCATCTGATGCAATACTGATTAGTTTACCAAAGTCCAATGCACTTACGAACTTCTTTGTCATATCAAGTGCCACTTCTTTCGGAATACCTTCTTCAATCAGCTTCGCGTAGAATTTACCAACTGCAGAACCCATACTCTCCGCCGCTTCGGGACTGTACACACTCCCAATGATTCCTGAAATCAACTGAGGAACTGAGTCATTGATGGCCTTGAATAAATCGGGTAAAGCTTTTGCAATCTCTCTAAGTTCATCAGCATCATCAGAGGCTTTACTTCTACGTTCGCGTTTTTCACCTGAATCGTCACTCATGATTGTTATCACCAAGATATACTTAGACTGGTCACTACATATACTGGTTGTGGGCAAAAGTGACCACTTGGTTTCAGGGAACTGGTCACATTTCATTCCCTCTGTTAGCTAGTTCCCATCTCCTATCTACATGTAGTTATGCAATGTATGCCTGCAGTTCAGCTAGAACCTCTTGGTATTGAAGTCTAGCTGCATTTATCCATCTTGTAGTGACTTGGTTTGCATATGTCGGGTCATTGAATATATCATTGTTTATCTCAATGGCATAGTCAACTGTGAACGTACGGTTTTCCAACGAATATGGATCTGTAATCTCTACCGGCATTGACATCTTATTTGCAAAGTATTCGAATTCTGTAGCATTAATCAAGGCATCATTGAAGGCATCCACGACTTCTTTCCAGCAATTTACTAGCTCGATGTGTGAATTTGTCAGTACAGATTCAAAATAGTTGATGAATGAATAATAAGTCAGAGATTGTAATGTATAGTTGAACTCTATTGGATTCGAGGTTATGGTCTGATTGAACATCTCGTACATATCTGGATTAGCAATTCCAAGTGGTTGTGTGAACGCCTCAGTGAGAACCGGCAAACGACGAATATCATCTTCCAACCACTGCGATTGCCCAAAGGGAGATAACACAAAGTCAATGAATCCTTCTGCCAAGTCCTTGTTAACACTTGTTGCAGCAATTCCAATTGGTTCTGCCTCAATGATGGTTTCATTCTGAGGTACAATATACTCACAATCTGGATTGCGTAATTGACTTCGAGAACCGTAGAAATCAATGGACATGGATACACCAACATCTCCATTTTCACAGGCCATTTGTGTTTCTACTGAACCTCCATAGATATTTGCACTACCCGCCATTCTAGTGAGTAAATCCCAACCTTCTTCCCATCCATAGACATCTGAAATTATCTGATAGATTCGGGTATTAGAGGTTGTATCTGGAGCATTTCCCATTGCTATTGCAGGAATTGCTGGTAGGAAACTTCCATAGGTTGAATCACCCAAATCATCCCACGTCTGAGGTGTTGGGAAACTATTATCATCTAGAAATTGATGGTTCACCGTGTATCCGAAAGATGAGAGGGCTGATCCCATCCAGATTGTATCATTATTCTCGTCATAACCAAATAGTTCAGCTCCTGCAATTGTGGAATTCAAGCGGTCTGAAACCTCAATCATCTTTGTACTGTTTAATGGGGTAAGAAGGTCATCCGTGCTCAGATCCTCAAAGAGCATCTGTCCTCCTCCCCAGCATACATCAGCCTGTCCTAGATCAATAATTTCATCCCAGTACTCTGCCTGGGGAGTTTTCCAACTTATTTCAACAATACTATTCTCGACAGCGAAGTCGCTTGCAAGAAATGCGGTTTCAAATATGTTGCGAACTACTACATCAAACCTCGTAAGTACCGTCAAAATTCTAGTTACTACTGTAGTTGTTGTCGTTGTAGTGGTATAAACACTAGTTGAACCTGTCCAACTTGTAGAATAGGTATCTGTCGTCCAAGTTGTCGTTGGAACAGATGTGGTAGTTGTTGATGATGTTGTGGTTGTTGTTGATGATGTTGTGGTTGTATTCGTAGTAGTTGTAGTTGGCAATCCTCCGAACATTATGAGTGCGTATCCAGCACCTATTCCAATGACAATAATGATAACGACAAATACTGCGAGTAAACCTCTATTACCAGAGCTGCTCATATTTCCTCACCTGATTCTACCACAGAATCACTAATTCCTTCATCTTTTGAACAAATAAATCATACTGATTAAGTCTGCTTGACAAGTGCAAAATACCGTGCCCTGTCATCCTCGTCTTCGATAACTACAAGAACACCCCTATCAACTAGTGACTTGACACGCTCTCGCACGATTCTTCTGGATGCTGTTCCCCTCTCAGCTCTCACTGCTGCTGTGATTTGACTGATATTGAGAGGACGAGAGTTGTCCAGTATTTGGATGATTCTCCAACTTATGTCATCTTTCTTGAGGTCACCATATCGTGTTTCGAGACGTTCGGATTTGGTAAATTTGGACATCAGTCGAACCATACTATCGTAGAACTCAAAACCCTCACGGATCACCTTTGCAGACTCTGAAACCTCATCAAGTCCTGGACCCAATCTCTCAATCAATGTTTCAACCCGGGCTAATCTAGAAGATATCTCCTCAAGCCTATCTTGAACCTCTTCAAGTGTAAGTTGCGGGTCCACTTCAGCTTCATCTTCAGGGTCATCTGGCAAGGTGTTCTCGACCTCTGGATAGGCCTGATTGCATGATAAGTTTGATGTATAACGATAAGTTGTTTATCATGAATCAGTTTAATATAGAAATGGAGGTCAGAGTGTCTGACACTGGTGTGCTAAACAATGAACAAGGAACGCGTGGCCGAGGAGCCAAAGCCCTTACGGGAGCTCTTTCATTTCTCACACTTCTCACACTTCTATCGGCTCTACGTTCCTGCTTCAATATTGATTGGTGTTGTCTGTGGGCTTTTCATGATTGCTTTCCAAGTTCTTATTGACATGTCCATAACTGCGTTCTCGTTTATTCCTGTGTATCTCGCGCCAATCATAGGTGGAATCTTCTCTGGTCTATTCATCTATGTTGGAGCTCGTGAGATTGAGGGGAGTGGTATTTCCAAAGCTATTGAGATGACTCATCATCCGGGTGAACTTAAAGCTCGAACTGCAATCACAAAATTAGCAGCTACCTCTGTGTCAATTGGTACAGGCAATCCAGTTGGTAGAGAAGGTCCTGCTGTATTGATTGGAGCTGCACTGGGTAATCATCTTGGACGTGTCTTTGGTTATGATGATCCTCCACACCTTCGCGTTTTCATTATGATGGGATCTGCTGCAGCAACTGCTGGAATATATAAAGCACCGCTAGGGGGAGCTCTCTTTGCGACCGAAGCCCCGTATAAGAGAGATGCCCGCTTAGGATACTTTGTACCTACAGTCCTCGCATCGATCACATCCTACATTGTGTTCATTCTAGCAATGGGAATTCATCCTTTATTCACTTTCAATGCAAGCTTCGTGTTTAGTTTGGAGATTATTCCTCTCTTTGTTATCTTCTCAATATTGGCGGGACTTATTTCAATCGTCTTCTCAGTTGTATTAATGGTCACTCGAAATTTTTTCCGAATCCGTTTACCTGATTGGGCAGATCCAGTTGCTGGGGCATTACTAGCCTGCATTGTTCTATTCATCATTGCATTGACTGTTGATCCCACTGTCTATCCTGACCTAACTGTTTCTGGTCTAGGTTATGAAACTATCAATGCAATAGCTACTTCGACAATCCCAATTGGTATTCTACTGGTTCTGTTAATCGGTAAGCTGTTTGCTTCCTCCTTTGTTGTGGCTGGCAGAGTTTCAGGTGGAGTCCTTGCCTCATCGATTTTTGTAGGCGCTGCTCTAGGGGCAATCTTTGCTGAGCTGTTCAGTCCAGCGAATCAACCCGTCTTTGTTGTATTAGGAATGGCTGCCGTGCTTGCAGCTACAACGAATACACCGGTTGCAACAATGATACTGATGCTTGAAATGAGCCATTCATTTGAATTAGTTATACCTTTGGCAATCTGTGTTTGTATTTCCTATCTAGTTGGTGGTGGCACATCGTTATATGAGGGACAGAAGTTGACTCGTGATGACGAGGAGCCAGGGATGTACGCTAGAGTTGAGATACCCCCTGAACCTGAGCTAGGCATTGTTAGCAATACTCCTTCGACTAATCAATTCAATGAAGATATTGGGTTAGAAGATGATGACGAATAGGTCAAATTGCATGTCTGAATAACTTAATAGGATTTTACTGCAATATTTCTGTATCAGTATTCGAAGGGTCTCTCAGATATATGAACATGACCCAGAGGAGGAGCCACAAATGAAACGGATTGCGTTATGCACGCTGCTAATCCTTACCTTAGTTATGATACCCGTTGTGCCACTTACAAAGGAGAATACTCCAGTAATAGAAGCAAATCGATCAGAAAAGACACGTGAAATAAATTTCAACGCACTAACTGAAACTTTTGGTGATTCAATTCCAGTTGTTGTTACTTTCAATGAACCTCTTATTGGGGAGCAACTTGTTCTGCTTGATTCTCTTGGTATTGAGTTCAGCTTTGGTAGTCCTGAAGAGAGCAATCTGGGACCATACTATCTTCTCAATGGAAACCCAGATAGTCTTACCGAATTATCACGTTCTGATATTGTATCGACTATCGAAGTTCAGACTTCCACGCAAACTCTAGAATCAACTCGTGATTTATCAATGCCAGAGATTGAAATTGACGATGTCTGGACTCAATTGGATGGTATGGGACTTCCACTCACCGGTGAAGGATTATTGATCGCTGACCTTGATACTGGCGTTGATTGGAGGCATCCAGATCTCTGGTTTGCTGATGGAGGGGTTTATGACTGGCTTGATGATGGAGATAACATTGTTGAGAATCAGACAGATGCTATTGATCTAGATGATAGTGGAATGGCAACATCAGATGAGGAACTTAGGTTCATAGATAATGATGCTGATGGTGTATTTGATGCAAAGACAGATTGGCTCTGGGCAGATAGCATTACCCAAAATGGCATTCCCCAAATTGGAGAGCCTTTCTTTGTAGTAAATGACACTAATGATAATGGTCAGCTAGATAGCACTGAGCAAGTGATTCGATTAAACACGCCTAAAACAAGATACATTGTGGAAAAGAATACTTCCATGACCCAAGTCTGGCAACGAGGTTTCAACCTAACTACAAGCGTACATGTAGATACTGACGGTCACGGAACTGCAGTTGCTGGAGTCCTACTAGGTGGACAGTTGGGCCACAGAGAATATGTTGGTGCTGCACCTGGTGCTGAGCTGATGATGATACGAGTACTTGGGGCAACCGGTTCATATCTCACAGTTGAGGAGGGGCTTGTTTGGGCTTACGACCATGGTGCTGATGTAATCCTGATCGAGATTGGATCTTGGACTTATCACTATCTAGACGGAAGTTCTACTACAGAAGCGATGGTTGATTATGTTGTGAGTCAGGGTGTTCCTGTTATAGCGCCAAGTGGAAACTTAGGTGGAAAGGACAAACACGCTCTGCTAAGTGCAACTGCAGATACACCCCTTACCGCTGACTTCAGTATTCCTCCTCCAGGAGGACCTCCAACAGAAGGTGAGTACATAACTCAAGATATTGAAACCGTTTACATGACAGTTCTATCAGTTAACAACACTGATTTCAATGCATGTAATTTCAGTGTCATCTTCTGGATGGGTGGACCATTGCAAACCGTGTATCTACATCCTGGGCTTGGAGAATGGAACTGGTTCGCTGAACCTCTAATAATGGGTGGCGGATACACCGTTCTTGTGGAATCGTTCATCTCTGGATCAGCTCGTTTTACCAATATGCTAGCTATACGTATCACAGGAACGTTACCTCCAACAACTGTCGCCCCATGGCATTCATTCAACGTCACAGCTCCCGCCTCGACAATATTTCATGCTTACATCTCTGATGATAAGAGTTCATGGACTGGGGGTTCCATTTGGAAGAGTAGAGTTGTAGATGAATTTGAGATAACTTGGCCTTCAACGGCAGATTTAGCCGTTAGTGTGGCAAGTTATCGGACTCGTGACCTTGTGCAGTCAACATGGACTGGACCTGATGCTATTTTTGATTTGGCTGGCTTTTCATCTCGTGGACCAAGAATTGATGGAACCCTGAAGCAGGGTGTAGCAGCTCCAGGTGGGTATGATATCATCTCCGACTGGTCAAATGCTTCAGCTTGGGGTAACTGGTACGCTGGATTTGGCGCACTTACTATTACGCCAAGATTCGGAGGTTACAGACTATTCAGTGGAACAAGTGCATCTGGTCCTCATGTTGCAGGTGCAGCAGCAGTACTTCTTCAATACAATTCTAGCATCGGGACTGAAATGGGGTCTCTCCTTACTTCAACTGCTAGAGAGGATGTCTACACAGCGAATGTTCCCAATATTGATTGGGGCTACGGTAAGCTGAATGTATCGGCTGCACATGAGCAACTTCTACCAGACACAACAGGTCCCATAATTGGAATACCAGTGTTGATACCACCGACACCACAGGAAACATTGGACACTTGGATAAATGTCACTGTGACTGATGAATCGGGTGTTGATACAGTTATTCTATCATGGAGCAATACAACGTCATGGTATAATTCAACAATGCTGTTTGATGTGGGACACTATAGTTACTATATTCCTGCTCACATTGCTGGGACTAATATCACGTACATGTTCTACGCAAATGATACCTTGAATAACTGGGCTACAAGTCCTGAGTATAACTTCACCATCAGTGCACTCATCACAACAACCACCACAACACCAACCACAACAACCACTACAACACCAACCACAACAACCACCACATCAACTAGTAGTACTACAACAACTAATGGAACGGTAACGACATCTGTGACAACAACTACGGTTACAACTACACCTACAACAGGAACCACCGGACCTACAACAACTACATCAACTACGCCCACAACACCTACTACAGAAACTACACCTCCCACTACTACGACATCAACCTCATCGACAACCACGCCTGAGCCTGATGGACCGGATTATCTACTTCTAGCTATCATGCTCACGATTGTCCTCATACTACTTGTCATGTTTGTGCTGGTAGGTCGTCGAAGGACGTGAAAATAGGGCCGAGTCAACTCGGCCTCTCCCTCTCTTTTTGTTTTCATTGATAATTGTTTCATTCAGAGAGGACTTTTATGTGCGACTTCACGTAACAGAATGAAGAACATGAAGCGTCTCGGCGGATTCGACCTCCAACTCAAGCAAGGGCGAGGGTCTAAGTTGAAGATACCTGTAGAGGTATTTGTAGACTATGAGAATACGATAATAGAGCTTGAGTGTAATTGCTGTCCAGAGCTGTTGGAACGCCGACTACCTGGTGGTGTACTAATTCCTATTGCTACTGCTCTGAAGACTTTCTTTAAGGAACGAGGTATGCGCAACACGGAAGTCAAAGTCAATGGTACAATGATGCGTCGGACATACAAAGGT